>CAYQFM010000078.1:0-9562 GCA_964416735.1 uncultured Iamiaceae bacterium
GGTGAGTGTCACCGATGCGGTGGAAGAACTGCTTCATGAGCTTCCCAGAGCCGGTAGGGCGACATTCCGCTCGCTTACCGCGTCGTTGATCGACCGTATCGAGATCGTGGTCCGCTTCCTGGCAATCCTCGAGTTGTTCAAGCAGGGCTGTGTCGACCTGGATCAGGCGGAGTCGTTCGGTGACATCGAAGTCGTCTGGATCGGTGCCTCGGGTCTTGACGCCGACGACCTCGGCGCCGAGCCCCTTTCTGTCGTGGACCTTTCTGCTGTCGACGCCTATGAGGGTTGAGCCGCGGGCGTGATCGACGAAACCCGCCGTGCCGTTGAGGCAATCCTCATGGTGGCAGATCGTCCGGTGGAGACGCATCTGCTGGCGCAACTGCTGGAGACGGCCCCGGAAGCGGTAGAAGCACTGCTGAGCGAGATGTCTGAGGCGCTCTACACGGAGGGGCGGGGATTCGTTCTCGTGCAGGTTGCCGGCGGCTGGCGGTTCCAGAGTCATCCGGATCTTGCGCCGTACGTCGAGCGATTCGTTCTTGAGGGTCAGACAGCCCGCCTCTCGGCCGCCGCACTGGAAACGTTGGCCATCGTCGCCTACAAGCAACCCCTGTCACGGGCGCAGATCTCTGCGATCAGAGGCGTCAACGTCGACGGAGTGGTGCGCTCTCTGGAGCAGCGTGGGTACATCGCCGAGGTCGGCAGAGATCCCGGGCCGGGACAGCCGGTCCTGTTCGGAACCACCCCTCTCTTTCTCGAACGCCTGGGATTGGCGAACATCGAAGCCCTTCCACCCATCGCCGATTTCGTCCCGGGTGCCGACGTGGTGGAGGCGTTGGAGCAGGGGTTACGCGCCGACCCCTCTGAATAGCCGATGGAAGCGGAAGGTCCCATGGGGGCGGATGGACCGATGGAGACGCAAGGCGAGCGTCTGCAGAAGGTCTTGGCGCGTGCGGGTTTCGGCAGCAGGCGCGCGTGCGAGGAAATGATCGAGGACGGGCGGGTCGTTGTGAATGGCGATGTGGCCACCCTCGGGCGACGCGTAAACGTCGAAGGCGACGAGGTGAGTGTCGACGGCGTGTTGATAGGCGTGCGGCCGGGCATGGTCTATTACCTATTGAACAAGCCAGCGGGCGTGGTCACCACCGCTCAGGATCCCCAGGGGCGGCCGACCGTGGTCGCGCTAGTACCCGACGAACCCAGGGTGTTTCCGGTGGGACGTCTGGACATGGAGACCGAGGGCCTGCTGCTGCTGACCAATGACGGATCGCTCGCTCACCGCCTCACGCACCCGAGTTTTGGAGTGGAAAAGGAATACATGGCCAAGGTGTCTGGTGAACCTACGAGGGGTGACCTGCGTCGTCTACGCGAGGGCGTCGACCTCGAGGACGGAATGACCGCACCCGCCAGGGTGGCGGTACTTGCACCGGACCTGTTGCGAATAACCATTCACGAAGGACGCAACCGTCAGGTTCGTAGGATGTGTGATGCCATCGGCCACGGTGTTGTCCGACTTGTGCGGACCCGGGTGGGCCCGCTCGCAGACAGATCTCTTTCGCCGGGTCAGTGGCGCGAATTGACCGTCGAAGAGGTGCGGCAACTCGAACGGGCAGTTGCAACCGGGCTGTAGCATCGCTCCCGTGCCCAATCAGGTCCGAGCCATCCGCGGAGCCACCACCATCGAGGTGGACACCCCTGAAGCGATCACGTCCCGCGTGGTCGAGTTACTCACAGCAATGTTCGAGTCGAACATGCTTACCGGCGACGAATTGGTGAGCGTCATCTTCACCGCCACCGACGATATCCGCTCGCAGTTTCCCGCAGCCGCCGCACGTGAGTTCGGACTGCGAGATGTTCCGCTGCTGTGCGCCCGTGAACTCGACATCGAAGGTGCAGAGCCTCTGTGTATACGAATTCTGATGCACGTGAACACCGAGGCGGAGCGTTCAGCCATCCAACACGTGTATCTCCATGGGGCTATCCGACTCCGTGACGATCTGGTTCCATGACTCCTACCGCTGAGAATTCCATTTCTGAGAATTCCATCTCTGAGAGTCTCACCGCCGAGAGATCAACCGGGGAAAGATCTGCTGGTGGTACCAAGCGGGCGGTGATCGTGGGCACGGGCCTCATTGGTGGCTCTATCGGTTTGGCCCTTCGCGCGCGGGGGTGGCACGTGAGCGGTGTTGACCGTGACCGCTCCATGGCCGAGCACGCCGCTGCGTTGGGAGTCCTCGACGCTGTCGGTGCGGACCCGCACGCGGATCTCACGTTCGTGGCAACACCGGTTGGTTCTGTCGTCGAAGAGGTGGGGCGAGCACTTGAGAACACCAGCGGGCTTGTGACCGACGTGGGGAGTGTGAAGTCACCGATGGTCTCTCTTATGGGAAATCCCCGGTATGTGGGTGGCCATCCGATGGCCGGATCGGAAGCCGAAGGCGTGGATGGGGCCCGAGCGGACCTGTTTGAGGGTGCCACCTGGGTTCTGACTCCCGTTGATACCACCGACGATGCCGCATACGCGACCGTCCGTGCGGTGGTGGCCGACTTGGGTGCCGATATCGTCTCTTTGCCGCCGGATCGCCACGATTCACTTGTGGCCAGCGTTTCACACGTGCCACACCTGACCGCCGTGACCCTCATGCGTCTTGCTGATGACCGATCGGTCGAACACCGTTCGCTGCTGCGCTTGGCTGCTGGCGGATTCAGGGACATGACCCGAATTGCAGCCGGCCATCCTGGCATCTGGCCTGACATCTGTGCGGAGAACCGTGAAGCGATCATCACAGAGTTGGATCGGGTTACATCGGCTCTGGGCGAGATCCGCGACATTGTCGCCCGGGGCGACAACGAAGCGCTGGTGGCAATCCTCGAACAGGCACGCTCGGCGAGATTGGAACTGCCGGCGCGTCACGGCCGACCTGACGAACTGATCGAGTTGCGGGTTCCGGTACCGGACCGCGCCGGCGTCTTGGCCGAGGTCACGACTCTTGCCACCGAATTGAGCGTGAGCATCGCTGATATCGAGATCGCCCATTCGGTGGAGGGGCATAAGGGAACCTTGCTTCTACTGGTGGAGGAACGGGTTGCCGACAAACTGTTCGATGCCCTGGTTGCTCATGGTTTCCGCCCTTCCCTGCACCCTCTCGCGTGACAGATCGACCGACATGACAGATCGACCGACATGACAGATCGACGAAGCATCGAGCCGTTGGTTCACCCTCCCGACGCGGACGTGATGGTGCCGGGATCCAAGAGCATCACCAACCGTGCCCTTGTGTGTGCCGCGTTGGCAACGGGAACGAGCATGTTGGACGGGTTCCTAACGGCGGATGACACCGGCGCGATGGTCGATTGTCTGAGCGGGCTCGGTGCCGAAATAGTCGCTGGGAAGACCACTGGGATCACCCCCGGGATTACCCCAGAGGTCACTCCCGGCAAAGCCGTTGAGGATCAAGAGCGGAACCTTCGAATTGTCGGCACCGGTGGACGCCTGCTTTCCGGGCCACTGAGTCTCGACGCCAGGCTCAGTGGCACCACCGCTCGTTTTGTTCTTCCGATGCTTCTGTTGGGGTCGGGCCCCTACGAACTTGACGGTGCTGAGCCTCTCCGGTTGCGCCCGATGGCCGATGGCATTGCCGTTGTGCGATCGTTGGGGGCAGCTGTGGTCGAACTCTCTCAACCCGGCCATCTACCGGTGATGGTCACACCGGAGCCCGACTCGGTGTCCACTTCATGGTTCAGCTCCGGCCCTTCGGAGGCGGCTGTCGTAAGGGTTCGGGGCGACGTGTCGAGCCAGTTTCTCTCTGGCCTGCTGATGATTGGTCCGTGTTTGACCAGCGGACTCACGATCAAAGTCGACGGGCCGTTGGTGTCGCTGCCCTACGTGGAAATGACCGCATCGGTTATGCGTTCTTTTGGTGCGACTGTGAATACGTCGACACCGGGGAGCTTCGTCGTCGAACCTGGCGGATATCAGGCAGCGACATACAGAATCGAGCCCGATGCCTCCGCAGCCTCTTATTTCTTTGCGGCTGCCGCCATATCCGGAGGGAGGGTTCGAATAAATGGATTGGGAACGTCGTCGATGCAGGGAGACCTCGGTTTTGTGCGTGTCCTGGAGCAGATGGGTGCCGAGGTGACGATGACGGACTCGTTCACCGAGGTATTCGGCCCCGATCGGCTGGTTGGGGTGGATGTTGACATGGGTGACCTCTCAGACACCGCCCAGACGCTTGCCGTGACGGCCGCCTTTGCCGAAGGGCCGACTCGAATCACGGGTATCGGTTTCATCCGCAATAAGGAGACCGATCGAATTGCGGCCACCGTTGCCGAGTTGCGCCGGTGTGGCGTTGACGCGCGAGAGACCGATGACGGTATCGAGGTGCACCCGATCAAACACCAAGGAAGTCAACGCCGAGGAAATCAACCTCATGCAGCCGTGATACGGACCTACGACGATCACAGGATGGCCATGAGCTTTTCGCTGATCGGTTTGCAAGTGCCCGGCATGGAGATCGACGACCCGGGTTGTGTCGCAAAGACGTTTCCCAGCTTCTTTGATGTGCTCGATGATCTCCGGAGCGCCAGGGGGACCGGCTCTTCGGGGCAGGAGGGGATAGGTTGAGCGCGGTGAGGGCGACAACATGAGGGTTATTGCAATCGACGGACCTGCCGGGGCCGGAAAGTCGACCGTTGCCAAAGCACTGGCCGCTCGGCTCGGGCTCGAGTACCTGGATACCGGTGCCATGTATCGGGCCGTTGCATTTGCAGCGATGCGCCGGGGGGTAGACCCCGACGATGCGACAAGGGTTGCCAAGGTGGCGCTGGACATGGAGTTGACCATGGTCGGTGACGGAGTCGTCTGCGTGGACGGAGTGGATGCGACCATTGAGATTCGTGGACCCGAGGTGACAAGGGCCGTGAGTCTCGTCGCGGCCAATCCCCAGGTGCGCGAAGAAATGTGTCGACGCCAGCGTGAGTGGGCCGCCCGGAAGGGCGGCGGCGTCATGGAAGGTCGTGACATCGGTACGGTCGTGTTCCCGGACGCCGAACTCAAGGTTTATCTGGACGCCTCACCGGAGGTACGTGCAACTCGGAGGTCCAACGAAATCAGCGATCTCTCCTACGAGACGGTCGCCGCGGACATTGCCAGGCGTGATGCTCTCGACCAGGGCCGCGAGCACAGTCCGCTATCCGAGGCCGCCGATGCATTCAACATCGATACTACCGACCTGACCGTCGATGAGATCGTCACTTTGGTGATCGGAAGGCTGTCATGACAGACGATTCCACAGAATCCGAGGGGTCTCGTCACGCCCCTCGTCGTCCAAGCGTAGAAAAAGTGAAGACCGATCGGGAGATCATCCGACTCGAAGGCCACCACTCAGGCGAGGAACTCACCTTTGCCCAGAGGGCGTTCTACCGATTCGTCTGGGTCGTCATCCAGACCGTGGCCCGCACCTATTTCCGAGCGCGGATCACGGGTACCGAGAACATACCGCGCACCGGGTCGTTCGTTGTTGCACCGTCACACCGCTCCAACCTCGACACGCCGCTTCTGGCTGCCATTTCGAGACGCCGATTGCGTTATATGGGTAAGGAATCACTCTGGAAGTCCAAGGTGGGTGCGTGGATCCTCACCACAGCAGGCGGTTTCCCGGTGGAGCGTGCAACGGCCGACCGTGAGGCGCTGCGAGCATGTATCGAGATCATCGACCGAGGTGAACCTCTGGTGATGTTCCCTGAAGGCACGCGGCAGTTCGGACCGGAAATAGAAGCGCTCTTTGACGGCCCCGTCTATGTCTCCGCACGCACCCAGGTGCCCATTCTTCCGGTGGGGATCGGTGGCACTGAACGTGCGTTGGGTAAGGGTATGAAGTTGCCGCGTCCGACGCGGCTCGCCATGGTGATCGGCGCTCCGATTCCTCCACCTCAGCCCGGTGACGGTGGTCGGGTAAGGCGAAGTGCGGTCAAGAAGGGGACCGAGGATCTGCGTCAGACGCTCCAGGAATTGTTTGACAGTTCACAGGAACTGGCAGGTACGCCGAACGTCAGGAACTGATCGGCGCGTTCACGTTGCTGTAACGGACATGACCGTACCTGACATGACCGCTATCGGCGACGGCTTACTTGGCGACGGTTTGAGCGTCGATGTGTCCCAACGACGCCAGTACATCGCTCGCTCGGGTGTGGCGATCGTTGATGCTGTGCTCGGCATCGAGCGGGCCCCCGAGGGCGAGGGTCGCAAAGGTGTCCACCACAGCAACAAGGTCTCGTAGTTCACGCGGGGGAGGGAAGTACTCGTCCTCGTAGGTGAAGCTGACCTCGTCGACCCCATTGACAGGGTTGAGCTTGGCGATGACGCCCTCGACCAGTTCCTCGGGAGCCGATGCTCCGGCGGTGACCCCGACGGTTCCAGAGATGTCATCGGGCAGTTCTTCGGGGCCGTTGACCCGCAGTACTCGCGGACATCCGGCCTCCCGGGCGAGGCTCTCGAGCGCTCTGGTGTTCGACGAGTTGCCAGATCCGATCACGATCATCACGTCGACCTGCGGCGCGATCTCCATCAGGGCCGACTGACGGTTTGTGGTGGCAAAGCACATATCGCTGTGACCGGGCATCCACATGTCGGGGAAACGTTCCTTGGTTGCATCCAAGACGTCGGCCCAGTCACGGTGACTCAGCGTCGTCTGGGCCAACAATGCAACTGGTTCCTCGAAATCAGGAAGCGCCGCGACTTCGTCGATGGTCTCGACGCGGGTGATCGAGTCTGGGGCCACAGCCATGGTGCCCACAGCTTCTTCGTGGCCATGATGGCCGATGTAGACGATCTGATAACCCTTCGACGCCCGCACCTTCACTTCGTGGTGCACTTTGGTTACCAGCGGACAGACGGCATCCACCACGTAGCCACCCGAGCCACGTGCTGATTCGAGAACCTCCGGGGCTGATCCGTGCGCGCTCAACATGATGGGACTACCAGGCGGCACTTCGGAGATGTCGTCCACGAAGATCACACCGAGTTCCTTGAACTGGTTGACGACGCGTTGGTTGTGGACGATTTCGTGATAGCAGTAGACCGGCGGTTCGAAAGTGCGAACCATCCATGCCAGGGCCTTGATGGCCATCTCCACACCGGCGCAGAACCCCCGGGGGGCTGCGAGCATTACGCGATCTACGGGCATGTAGGCGAGCCTAACGCCACCCCGGGGCCGTGTATGGTGGCTCAGGCATTGCCTGACCTCCCCGTACACGATCACGCCCACCTTCGAGCTGTCATTGAATACCGTGAAATGTATCTCCAAGTGGACAGGCGCCCTCGTATGGGGCGCCGGGGTCATCGTGGCTTCCGGAGTTCTCGCCGGGTGTGGCGGCCACGATCGCGACGAGCTTGATCGGATCGTTGAAGAGCAAAGTGCCCCCACGAACGCCTCGATCCTGCCCGCCTCATCTATTCCCGCCAACGGAATTGGCCCGGTCTGACGTGAGGGATCCATCCTCGCCAGCACACGAGCGACAACAGCACTCGATCTCGGCGGATGAGAAACCGCTGCGCGCCGGTTCCCTGGCTGGCACGGGAACTCAGCATCCAAGTACATCACGACGGCTCGTCACCGTGCGACGGATCGTTGTTTCTGCATGGCTGATCGCCGTTGTCGTGTTCTTGGTCGTCTTCGGGATTCCTTTCGAACGTGAACAGATCCTTCTCATCTGCATCAGTGGCCTGGTCGCATCGAGCGTCGGCGTCACGGGACGCGCTTCGAGAGCATTGCGGGACTGGGTTCCGCTAGCGGTTCTTCTGATTGCTTATGACTACACACGCGGCGCGACGAAGCTGCTGGGACGGCCGGTGCAGGTCGAGTCTGTCGTTGCAGTAGAGCGTTGGGTCTTCGGTGGTGTTCCGACCGAGTGGTTCCAGAGTTGGGCCCTTGATCTGGGCGCCGGGTGGAACATTCCGATGAGTGCCGTATATGCGTCGTTCTTCGTCGTTCCATACTGCGTTGCGGCATACCTCTGGTACAGGGACCGGGCGCTGTGGTTGCGATGGAGACGGCGCTTTCTGTCGGTTGTCGCCCTGGGTCTCACCACGTATGTGGTTCTGCCCGTGGCGCCTCCCTGGGTGGCGTCGCGCGTCGGTGTGATCGGTCATGTGTTCCGATCCTCCGCATGGGGTTGGATGGCACTGGACCTACCCATTGCCAATGACATGATGGATCGCGGTCGGGCACTCTCGAACGAATATGCCGCGTTGCCGAGCCTTCACATGGCTCTGACAATGGTCACGGTGTTGGCTCTGTATCCGCTCCTCTCGCGCCCCGGACGTTGGGTCGCAGCCATTTATCCCATCGCAATGGGTGTGTCGCTGATGGCCACGGGAGAGCATTACGGGGTTGACGTCTTGGCGGGGGCAGCGTTGGTTCTGGGTGTCCACTGGTTCTGGTGCCGACGTGAGGTCACCCGGGCCAGCGGTGTCCTCGATCTCCCCAGCGATGGATCCGAGCGGGCCCCGCATCTGCAAGCAGACCCGCCATTGCCACCTGCGCCTAACCAGTCATCGGAGCGTGCAACGGAGCCAGCCACCAAGCAGGTAACCACCCGAGCGGCCATGCAGGTGGCCAAGCTGCCCTGGGCAGCTCCATTGTTGGTCACGGTTGCCATGGCTCTGGTGATACGCCTACCTCGAATCACCTCACCATCTGTGCCGCTACTCGTGGAATCAGCCATGGGCGCACGACGCCTGGTTGTCGTGGTTCTTGGCCTCGGGGTGATGGCCGCCGTCGTGTGTGCCATCTGGATGGCCACCCGTGACAGGCGCATGGCGGCACTGGGTGGTTTTCTGTGTGCGATTGACGGCCTGATGATTGTCACCGGTCGTTTCCTGCCTTCCGAAGCTGGTGCTTCTCTGGCGGTTTCGGTGATTGTGGTCGGCCTCTTTGCCGTCTGGTCCGAGAACGGTTGGTTGACCAAGGGTACAAACCGATGGGCACCCTGGGTCACGCTGGTGGCCGGAGGCGTGGCTGCGGCGGCTGGGTGGAGAATGTTGCCGGTAACAGTGATTGCAGTTGCTGGAATCGCCGTTGCATGCCGCAGAAAGACCGGTTCTTTCAGCCCGTGGGCGGTGGCAGGCGCACTTGGCCTGCTCCTCGCCGCGGGCTTTGCAACAACGATCCTCATCGATGCTTTGTCATCGCCGGCAGATTGCCGAGTGTCCGGGTGTCCGCCAACCGAAGAGCCCACGGAGGTCGGCACTACCACTGCGAACGGAGTCGACGTCGCTGGGTCAATCATGCTGTTGGTTCCGGAAAAGGCATCTGGGTGGACCTGGTTAGCTCAGAGTTCAGCATCGGTGCTCTTCGAGGAGGCGTGCGATGGTGAGCGAGCGGTCGTGGATGAACTTTGTCCGGGACGGTTGGAGGGTTCGGCCAAGATTGTTGCCGTGGGGAACCCGATCCTCTGGCTGACGGGTGTCGGTGCACTCGTCTTGCTGGCCGTCAGACGCCGTCGCGATCCTCTGGCTCTGATACTCGTGGCTGTTGCGGGAGTGCTCTGGATTCCGTGGTTG
>CAYQFM010000079.1:0-9520 GCA_964416735.1 uncultured Iamiaceae bacterium
CGGGATGGCACAGGCGCTCTGGGACACCCGCCGCATCATCGGATGGCTGCGCGATCAGGATGACGGACCCATCGGTGTCGCCGGAGTGTCTCTGGGTGGTTACGCAGCGGCCATGATGGCGGCGTTCGATCCCGATCTGGCAGCGGTGATTGCCGGCATTCCGGTCACGGACTTCCTTGCGCTGTTCCGGGCCCAAAGCCCTCCCCACATCATGGAGCGCGCCGAAGAGCACGGAATCATGGGAGGACCGGGGGAGACCGTCCAGCGGGTCATCTCACCGTTGGCGATGCAGCCCGTCGTCAATCGCGATCGTCGTTACATCTTTGCTGGGCTCGGCGATCGTGTGGCACACCCGCGCCAAGCATTCGACCTCTGGAAGCACTGGGATGAACCGTCGGTGTTGTGGTTCAAGGGAAACCACGTGAGCTATCTGATGAACCGTCAGGTCAAGGGGTTCCAGGAGAAGGTCCTGAGGGAATCCGGCCTGTGGATGGATCCGAAAGCCTAGAGGTCCAGAGGGCCCCTGTATTCACAACCTGAGGTGCACGTTTCGCGAACGACGATTTTCGCCAGGCGTGCCGGGGCGTGAATCGACCCGGCGATTTCCCTCCAGATCCATTCCGCGAGGACCTCGCTAGTGGGGTTCTCGAGGCCTGGAATCTCGTTCAGGTAATTGTGGTCCAACATGTCGAACACGGGCGAGAAGGCAGATTTCAGGTCTGCGAAGTCCGTGATCCACCCGGTGACCGGATCCACCGGCCCTTCGATATGGATGCCCACGCGAAATGAATGCCCGTGGAGCCGGGCGCACTTGTGTCCTTCTGGCACATTTGGGAGGCGGTGTGCCGCCTCGAACCGGAATTCGCGGAAGATCTCGGTCATTTGATTCCGATGTACTTGTGGGTCTGCAGGCTGAGTCTCCAGCGAGGATGCTCCATGCAGTACTCGATGGCCAATTCGGTCGCTCGCGCCAGATCTGGACCGTCCATCGGCGCCAGAAAGAAATTATCGAAGTCGAGATCCTCGTAACGTTCCGGTGAGCCATCTTCTTGTGGGAAGACCAGTTTCAATTCGTCGCCTCGGGTGACCACAAGTGGAGCGTGAGTTTTCGGACTCACACACACCCAATCGACACCGTTCGGAATCGGCAGGGTGCCGTTGGTCTCGATCGCCACGGACATTTCCAGTTCGTGCAGGGCATTGATCAGGTCATCATCAAGCTGTAGGAGCGGCTCGCCGCCGGTGCAGATGACCAGACGGTCGAGTGGTCCCACGCCGGTCCCGCCTCGCCAGAAGGAGGCAATGTGGGCGGCAAGCTTGGATGCGTCGTGGAACAAACCGCCTCCGGGCCCGTCGGTTCCGACGAAATCGGTGTCACAGAATTGGCAGAGAGCGCTTGCCCGGTCTTCTTCTCGGCCGGTCCACAGGTTGCATCGCGAGAACCTGCAGAAGACCGCAGCCCGACCGGTGTTGGCCCCCTCACCCTGCAGGCTGGCGAAGACCTCTTTTACGGCGTACGTCACTGTGTTTCCGCAGCCACGAGTGCGGGATCCCTCATGCCTGCCTGGGCAAATCCCCGTGCTCGCAACAGGCAACTGTCGCAACGCCCACATGGGTACCCGTCGGGTGTGGGGCCATAGCAACTCGTTGTCATCGAGTAGTCGACGCCCAGTTCGATACCGCGCCGGATGATCTCCGCCTTCGACATCCCGCTCAAAGGGGCATGGATCGTCACCGGGCAACCTTCCACGCCTGCCTTGGTAGCGAGGTTGGCCAATCTCTGGAATGCCTCGATGAACGCCGGTCGACAGTCGGGGTAGCCGCTGTAGTCGACGGCGTTCACCCCGATGAAGATGGCTGTGGCGCCACGAACTTCGGCGAGCGCAAGTGCAAGCGAGAGAAAGACGGTGTTTCGCGCCGGCACGTAGGTGGACGGAATCTCCGGGTTGTCTGTTTGCGGTGTGTCTTCGAGCGAATCGCGGAGGGGAATTTCTGCTGCGGAGTCGGTCAGTGAAGATCCGCCGAACGCGCCGAGATCGATGTCGACAATGACGTGCTCGACGCCGGTTGACTCTGAGATCGAGGCGGCCGCCTTCAGTTCGATGGCGTGGCGCTGGCCGTACCGAAAGCTCAGGGCGACCGGGATGAAACCTTCGTGAAGCGCCATGGCGAGACACGTGGTCGAGTCCAGCCCGCCCGAAAGCAACACGATTGCCGTGGGTTGAAGCCGGGATGAAGCTGCAGGTGTGACGACATGAGACACGCTCCGAGCCTACATTTGAGTCGTTCGACCCGTGTCGGGACGTTTTCGTTCCTGGCTCGGTCGGATAGATACAAGGTCCATGCGGTTACGAATGCACCCCGGGGTATTGATGGCGCAATCAGACGTCGACGGTTCCGACGAATTGGAATCCGATGGTTCAGGATCACTGGTTGGTCCCAGCGACCGCGAAATTATCGAGGTGCTCAAACGGGTTGCCAGCGCCCAAGCCCAACTGATCCACGCGGAGCTGCAGGCGCAGGAGGCTGCCGCGGAGGCACGAGGGGCGTTGACCGATGAGCAATGCGACAAGATCGAAGATGCGCACAAGGAACTCATGTGGGCCCAGGCAGCGGTGATCACCGACAAGCGTGTGGGGAAGGCGCAGAAGGCACTTCGCGCCGCTGAGGCACGTGAAGAAGCGCTCCTGCAGCGCTTCGGCTACACGTCGTTTGGTGACTTCAAGCGGGACCGTGATCAGGTCCCCACGGAGGACATCCACCTCACCCTTGCCAGTCGGGAGTTCGAGTCAGCACGCAAGGCGTGGGTGGAGGTCCAGGCCGAGATCAGGTCGTCGGTGGTGGTGGATCTGACCGGTCAGGAACCCCGGGTGGTCGACTGACAAGCGAAATCAGAGGGGTGACGACCATCGCCGCCGTTGGAGTGGCATCGTTCTAGCCTGAAATATCCCGAACCTCACGGTGCGGGTCCTCCGAGGAACCGATGGAAAGATCATTACGCCAACTGGTCACCCTGCTCGCTGTGGTGGTGATGGCCGCATCACTGATGTCCTGCACCGATGGGAGTGATGAGGCAATTCCCGCTACTTCGACGACTGGAATCAGCGCTCCCGAGGCCACCGGAGAGGTGGAGATGCCGGGACTCACTGTCCCACCCGGTTTTGTTCCGCCGGACACCCGTGGGGTGAGGCTGACCAAAGTGCCTTCAGAGCCAAGGAAAGCGCCGCCTGCCATCAAGGTCTACGGCGGAAGGGCATCGCTGCACGGTGTCGTCAGCGGGCCCGATGGGCCGGTAGGTGATGCGACTGTGCTTCTCCAGCGTTTTGTGGGCTCCGAGAGCGGTTCTGTCGTGGTCCGTGCGGGTGGTGATGGCCGCTGGTCGGCAACCAACCTGCTCGGTGGCCGTTACCGCGTGCGTGCTTGGTTTACGCCCACCTTTGCCGCTGAATCGGGTCAGGTGATCTTCCTGGCGGCAGACAGAGGGTCCGGCGAGGTGAATCTGACCCTCGATCGGGTCGAAGGACGGAAGCTCACCGCCGGTGTTGACCTCACCGAGTGGTCGGTGGGCGGAAACCTGAAACTGCGTGGATTGGTCACTGACAACGTCGTGGATGAAGAGGGGAAGATCGTCGGAAAACCGGTTGCCGATGTGGATGTCCGGGTCGATGTGACCGCAAAGGATGTGGAGGTGACCACACCGGCCACGGCGACCACGTCGGCCAACGGGATCGCCACCTGGACTCTCAAGTGCCGGACCACCGGTGACCATGAGGTACGCCTGCGTGCAGGTGATGTGACGGCCACGCTCACGCTTCCACCCTGCTCCGCTGCCACCACCAGCACCACCACCGTCGAGGTGCCTGAATTCCCGGTGGGTGAGAGCTTCAAAGTCCCCTACAAAGGGGTTCTGCCAGCCGGTTCGTACATCACCTACAACAAGGATTGCCAGACGTCGTTCCAATTGTTGGCAGATGACGGCTGGTCGTCGACAAGGCAGTCGATCAAGGGGGACAAGATCGTCCTCAAGACCCCGGCACGCGATTTCCGGGCCGTGGATGACTCCAAGCCCTGCGAATTCCAGCGGTCGTCATGACAAGGAGACGGCCGCTCTGGCGGCGCACGGTGAGGTCGACGGCCCGAAGCGCGTTCATCATCGTGTTCGGGGTTCCACTTCTTCTGGCCAGCACCGCGGCGGCGGGCTTCGGACTGTTGTTGTTCAGTTCGTTGCCGGGCACGGTGCCAGAAGAGAAGCCGGTGCCTGTGTCGCGCCCCACGCACATCTTCGACTCGCAAGGCAACGAGATAGCGGTGTTGCGCGAGTTCGACCTGACCGTGCCAATGACGCGTGACGACGTGCCCGAGGTGCTCAAGAACGCAGTTGTGGCTTCTGAGGACAGGAAGTTCTGGACCCACAGAGGAATAGATCCCGAAGGCCTAGTCCGGGCCGCCGTGGCCAATTATCGCGAGGGTGAGGTCGTTCAGGGCGGCTCCACCATCACGCAGCAGTACGTGAAGACCGTATACCTGTCTGACGAGCGCACGCTGTCCCGCAAACTGGACGAAGCGGTGCTGGCAACCCGTCTGGAACGTGAACTGACCGCCGAATTGGGATCGAGCCAGGCGGCCAAGGAGGAGATCCTCTTCCGGTACCTGAACACGATTTATTTCGGTGGTGGAGCGTATGGCGCAGGGGCTGCCGCTCAGGCCTACTTCCACAAGGACGTGAAGGACCTTACGATCTCGGAGGCGGCGACGTTGGCGGGGGTCATACCTTCGCCTTCGGCATTCGGACCGCGCGATCACATTGTGCTGGCCGAAGACAGGCGCCTCGAGGTTCTCGGCGCAATGCTCGAGCAGGGCATGATCACTCAATTGGAGTATCAGGATGCTGCGACCCGCCAACTCTGGTACCTAGGCGATGGCCCGGTGGCAGAGGGTCGTGTTGTCACGTTGGTTCACCCGCCGCCCGAGAGCGGCGCATCGCGCTACCCGTTCTTCGTGGACTACGTGCGTCAGTATTTGCTCGACCACTACACACCGGAGCAGATCTACCGCGGCGGACTCAGGGTCGAGACGACGATCGATCCACATCTCCAGGGTCTTGCTGAGGCCGCGGTCGGTAATTCGTTGTCCGGAACGAACCCTCCTCTTGAGATGTCACTCGTTTCCGTCGAACCCTCGACCGGCTTCGTCAAGGCGCTCGTGGGCGGTCGGGATTTCGCCGCGAGTCAGGTGAATCTGGCAACGGGTGGAACCCAGGGAATGCAGCCGGGTTCATCGTTCAAGGCGTTTACGCTCTTGGCGGGTCTGGAAGCAGGATTCACCCCCGACACCGTCTACGAAGCGGGTGCGGTCTACATGCCTCAGGGGTGCGTGCTTTCCACTTGCGCGATCCGAAACAGTGAGGGTGGCGCCGCCGGGCCGATAACGCTGAGACAGGCAACGGCTGGGTCGGTGAACACCTATTTCTCCGAGTTTGCCCGTGATGTTGGCCCGAACAACATTGCCGAGATGGCGCATCGTCTGGGTATAGACCACTTCCTCGATGCGGATGCCGACTACGACGAACGCATCACCCTGGGTTACACCGAGGTCTCCCCGCTGGATATGGCGGCTGCGTATTCGGTGGTCGCCAACCACGGTCTCAAGATGTCGGCAACCCCGGTGATCAAGGTGACCGACCCAGATGGAGCGGTTCTCGAGGACAACACGTCGAGGGTCGGCCAGCAGGTTCTGAATCCTGCGGTGGCAGATACGGCGACAGACCTGTTGCGTGGGCCGGTGGAAAACGGCACAGCGACTGCAGCGTTGAGCTCGTTCGGTCGACCTGCGGCCGGCAAGACGGGAACGACCAATGGGAACACAAATGCCTGGTTCGTCGGCTTCACTCCGCAACTCTCGACCGCCGTATGGATGGGCCACACCGATGGCCTGTACCCGCTCCGGGGGATCAAGGGGTATGGACTCGTCTTTGGTGGTGACATACCCGCCAGAACGTGGAATGCATTCATGAAACCCGCTCACGATGGGGTTCCGGTCATCGACTTCCCCGAGCCTGGACCACTTCCGCCACCGACCGGAGGGGCAATGGTTGCGGCGAGGTCTCCGGTGCGACGTCCGGTTCCCGATTTCCCGGCGGATTGTGACGGGTCTTGTACGACAGCGCCGAGCCTTCCGCCAGCCCAATCCCCGGCATCTACCACGACGACGAGTACCGTGCCGGGAGCGGCGACGACAGTACCGCCCGCATCCACGAGCACGACGACAGGTGAAGACCCGTGACCCGCGATTCTCACGACAGCACTGATGATGGCATCACCGATGGTGGCATCGATTGGCACGGTGGCGATGAGACCGGCGTGCATGACGTGGCCGACTCTGATTGGCACGACGAGGTTCGCAGCGACGATACGGGCAGGAGTACCGGTAGTGCGGGTCGCACGGGTGCGCAGCGCCGTTCTGAGTGGCGCAGGGGTGAGAAGGCAAGGCGTTACGCGGCCCGCAACTCGGTCAGATTCCCGATCTTCACCAGGTCAGTGCTGCTCTGGCTGTTGATATTCGCCCTGACTGGTCTTGCCTTCGGTGCGAGCGGTGCCTTCTGGTGGGCACACTTCAATAGCCAAGTGAGCCAACTTCGCCAGGACACGCAGAACTTTGAAGCGCGTTCGCAACAGGCGTCCGGCGAAATCGAGAAACAGCGTCAGGATGCGCTTTCTCAGATCGATTCGGCACTCAAGCCGTTGCAGGGCTTTCTGTCTGAAACGCAGATTCTCCAGATGTCACAGTCGTTCTCGCCGGCCGTCTATTTCGTTTCGACTCTCGACAATGAGGGGATGGCGTCGGTTGGCACAGCGTTCGCCGTACTGTCCGACGACCGTGAGAGCTACCTGGTCACGTCATATACGACAGTCGCCGCTGCCACGACGAATCCGGGTCCAAAGGTTGTTCTCCATAAGGGGACCGAAGAGTTCGAGGCCGACGTCTGGAACTGGGATCCGGACAACGACCTTGCGTTGCTGAAGGTGGCGCGTGGGGGAATCGAAGTTCTCGAGTGGGCCGCCGACGAGGACTCGGCCCGAGCGGTCGGTGGTCGCGTCTTCCCGGTGGCGGGCCTGGGTGGTGCCGGAGCCTCTCTGACGACCGGGGTGATCGTCGATACCTCGTCGGTCGGTTTCCAGCACACTTCACCCCTGGGAACCGCGTGGCAGGGCGCGCCCATCGTCAACGGCGACGGCAAGGTGTTGGGTATTGCGTCGCTCACCTATGAGCCGCTCGGATTCGCCTCAGGAGACGTTCACTTCGCGCCCCCCATTGCAGCCGTCTGCACCAGGGTGCTTGCGTGCGGTGCCGTGCGTGAACCAGCGGACCCCGGTGGCCAAACCACCACCACCACGGTTAACTAGCCGGAATACTCGTCGACGCCTGCTGTGGGCCAGGCAACGAGGCCCAGTTGAGCGAAGTTGGTCAAGTCGGCGTGCGAGGGAATCACGCGTACGGTGAAACCGAAGTTTCCAGCGCGGTCAAATGTGATGTCCCGCTGGTAAAGATGGAATCCTGCGGAGTCGACTTCCCCTGTTCTCAGCATGGTTTCGATTCTGGGGTCGCGCAGGTTGTCATCGAGGTCGACCTCTCCCAGGGCGATCTGGACCTCGACATCGCTGGGATCGATGTCACCGAGTGACACCCGGGCCTCGAAGGAATGCGTCGTTGAACCTGGCGCGACGCTGCTTTCATGTGAAATATCGCTGACTCCGACCGAATGCCATGAGGATTCGATTCGGTTCTTCCACGAGACGAACTGACGGGAGCGTCCAAACTCGTCGGCTCGCATCTCATCGGAGTGCATCGCGGCGGGTTCATAGAGATCTTCCACGTACTCGCACAGCATCCGTGTCGCAGTGACTCGCGGACCGAGTCGGGCAATGGAGCGCTTCACCTTCGTCAGCCAGCCGTCGGGTAGGCCGTCGTGATCTCGCTTGTAGAACAGGGGGATGATCTGGCGTTCGAGTAGCGAGAAGACACTGGCTGCCTCGAATGCGTTACGCGCATCGATGTCACTTTCGTCCTCGATGGACGGGATGGCCCAGCCGACGTCGGGCTCATACATCTCATCCCACCAGCCGTCGAGTACGGAGCAGTTCAGTACGCCATTGAAGACAGCCTTCATACCGCTGGTGCCGCATGCCTCGTTCGGGCGTAGGGGATTGTTCAGCCATACGTCGACACCGGACACCAGGATCTGCGCCACCGAAATGTCGTAGTCCTCGAGGAGAACAAGACGGTGTCGGATCTCCGGGTCGGAGGCGAGGTTCGCAACGGTCTGGAGAAGATGGTGGCCAGCCTCGTCGGCGGGATGGGCTTTGCCGGCAAAGACGATCTGGATCGGTCGCTCCTGATCCAGAAGCAGTGCCTTGAGACGTGGCACATCACCGAACAGAAGTGTTGCCCTTTTGTAGGTGGCAAAGCGTCGCGCGAACCCGATCGTCAGTACGTTCGGATCGAGCACCTGGTCGGCCCATGCCGTTTGGGCCTCGCCCATGCCGCGCCGCAAGGCGGCCGAACGAATCTTCTGGCGTGCGAAGGTGACGAGGCTTTCACGACTCGACTGCATGATCTTCCACATGTCGCGGTCGCCGATTTCCTCGACCCGACGCCATCTTTCTTCGTCGGCCTCGGGCCAGTCCTGCCCGATCGTGCGGTCGAGGAGTGCCGTCATCTCTGTGAAAGTCCAGGTGCGGGCGTGGACGCCGTTTGTCACAGACGTGATTGGCGTGTCTGTTTCCGGGATACCCGGCCAGAGGTCTGCGAATAACTTGCGGCTTACTGCCCCGTGGAGCTTCGATACGCCGTTTGAGCGCTCTGCCAGGCGGAGACTGAGCGCCGCGAGGTTGAACACCTCGCCCTCGGGCGTTCCTGGCTCGTGGCCTAGCGCCATCAGATGGTCCATCGAGAGCCCGAGTTCATGGCACCAGTTCGAGAAGTAGCGATCCATGAGGTCACGTGGGAAGCGGTCGATGCCGGCTGGAACGGGAGTGTGAGTGGTGAAGATCGTGGCGGGAGCGTTTGCGGTTCGGGCCTCATCGAAGGTGAGACCATGGTCAAGCATCAGATGACGGATTCGTTCGAGACCGAGGAATCCGGCGTGACCCTCGTTCATGTGGAACACCTGTGCCGTCAGCCCCAGAGCGTCCAGCGCACGGATCCCACCGATCCCGAGCATGATCTCTTGACGGATCCGCTCCTCCGGGCCCCCGCCGTAGAGACGGTCACATGTCAGGCGCGTCTTCTCGTCATTTTCGTCGATGTCGGTGTCGAGCAGGTACAGCGCAGTTCGACCAACCGTTGCTTTCCAGAGCCGGGCGTGAGCAGCAATTCCGGCAAGGTCGACGGTGATCATCACGTCTTCGACCGGTTCGAGCGCCATCGCCCGTGGGTCGAGTCGGGGGAAGCGCTCCATCTGCCAGCCGCGCCTGTCGAGTTCCTGGCGGAAATAGCCATGGCGATAGAACAGGCCGACCCC
>CAYQFM010000080.1:0-9478 GCA_964416735.1 uncultured Iamiaceae bacterium
CGCAGGCCCCGACGGAAACCTGTGGTTCACGAACTCTGGCAACGACTCGATCGGGATGATCACTTCTGTCGGTGTGGTCTCAAACTTCACGGGCACCGGGATATCGAAACCCATAGACATCACCGCTGGCCCCGACGGAAACCTGTGGTTCACGAACCGCAATGGCAACTCGATCGGGATGATCACCCCTATGGGTGTCGTTTCGAACTTCAATGGTGCAGGGATTTCGAATCCCGGGATCATCACCGCTGGCCCCGACGGCAACCTGTGGTTCACAAACCGCAATGGCAACTCGATCGGGATGATCACCCCCGATGGTGTTGTTTCGAACTTCACCGACCCCGTGATTACCGATCCCCAGAGCATCACCGCAGGTCCCGACGGAAACCTCTGGATTGCGAACTACAACTCGATTGTGCGTGTCGAGATTTCCGACCCCGTTGCCCCCGGGGCCTTCCATCCGATGACGCCCGCACGCATCATCGACTCACGAGCGGCTTCGAAGGTCGGTCCGTTTGCAACACCGTGGGGACAGGGAACCACCCGTGACATCACTGTTGCCGGAGTCGCCGGAGTCCCCGCTGATGCAACCGGTGTCGTTCTCAACGTCACAGGGGTGGAGCCAACCCTTCCCACCTATCTCACGATCTGGCCAAAGGGAGATGACAGACCAACAGCATCGAATCTCAATCTCCCACCGGGAGACGTAAGACCGAATCTGGTCATGACAAAGCTCGGCACAAACGGAGCAGTCAGTCTCTACAACAACCTGGGAACCACAGATGTGGTCATAGACGTAGTTGGTTGGTACGGACCAGGCAGCGATGCCAGCTATTTCAACGAACTGTCACCATCTCGCATCTGGGACAGTCGTCCGGCTCCTGTAAATGTGGGACCACTTGGCAAATTGGGACAGGGTCAGACAAAGGATCTGAAAGTCACCGGTGTAGGTGGAGTACCAAGTGGCGCAACAGCTGTCGTGATGAACGTGACAGCGGTGAATCCGAGCTATTCGACTTTCATCACAGCCTGGCCAAAGGGACAGAGCAGACCAACGGCTTCGAATCTCAATGTTCCAGCAGGTGATGTGAGACCCAATCTCGTTGTTGCCAAGGTGGGAACAGATGGAAAGGTCTCGTTCTTCAACAATGCCGGTAACACGGATCTCGTTGTAGACGTAGTTGGTTATTTTGGTGACGCCGGTTCAAAGTTCGCAGGCATGACACCAAAACGTGTCTGGGACAGTCGTCCCGCACCTGAAAACGTGGGACCACTCGGAAAGTTGAGCGCGGGCCGGATCGAAATCATCCAGGTCACAGGCACAAACGGTGTACCGGCTGATGCAAAGGCAGTGGTTGTGAACATCACAGGTGTCTCACCGAGCTATTCGACCTACATCACAGCTTGGGCAACAGGCACAAGAAGACCCTTCACTTCGAATCTGAACCTGGCACCAGATTCGGTCATTGCGAGCCTGGCTGTGGTCAAGGTGGGAACCGGCGGCAGAATCAACATTTACAACAGCGGCGGTACCACTGACGTGGTTGTAGATGTGCTGGGTTGGTACAAGTAGGGAGAGGCCGTTTCGTCCGACATGGATGTAGACCTCTATAAGGGTTCAATCTGTCGGCTTGACCGGTTCGCCATTGGCCCCGGCCACGTACCAGATGTAGTTGACGCCCTGGCCGTTGGTCTGGCCGCGCTTCTTGTCGCTCGAGAACCTGTAGAGCGGGTGGCCGTTGAATGACACCTGCTTGTCGCCGTCACCCCGGTCGAAGAGTTCGAAGTCGCCGCTGTCGAGCCCGTCGGCAACCTCGATCGAGGTGCCCGTCACCGGAATCCACGAGGCCGCGCACGCACCGGTGCACGCCGACGAGTTCTTTCCATCCTTGGTGTGCATGTAGAGAGTCAGACCCTTGTTGTCGACGAGGATGGTTCCGAGTTGGGAGTCCTCGTCGGTCTTGATCGAGATCACGCCTTCGGCAACTTCTTCATCTGACTTGGCCGTGGTGTCCGAGGACCCCGACTTGGACGAGGTGTTGGTATTGGAGTCCGCAGATGTCGAGGTCTTGTTCCCGTTTGCGTCTGTCGCTTTCTCGACGACCGTGGATGTTGTCGAGGCCTTGTCGTCCTTCGATCCGCAGCCGGCCAGAAGCACTCCGGTGAGAGCGAGTGAGGCAATCGAAATTGTGCGGATCTTCAACGGTGTCTCCCGGAGCTTGTGACTTCTGGAATGGATCGAACCGAGCCAAAGGTCCGGCTGTGTCCACGGTACGTGACGTAGGTGGCAGGGTTGTGGCAATCAGAGCCTGGCGAGTTCAAGGGGTGGCGGCTACACCTGAAGCGATCCGTTCAATCTCGCGGACCGTAACGGTTTTCGACACTGGGATGGGTTGTGCGTCGACAACCTCTTTGACGACCATGACGACGAGTTTGTCCATCGTGAAGCGGCCGGTCGGTCACAGCCCGGCTCTACACTGGCCCCATGTCCGTTACCGTCGATCTGTCCCCGACCACGCTCGCCCGCCTCGAGGCCGAGGCAGCACGCCGAGGGGTCGGCCTCGACGCCGTGATCGCCGAGTTGGCCGAATCGCTGCCCTCGCCAACCGAGCCCGTCACGACCGGGCACCGGTTCGCATTCGCGGGAGTCGTCGCGTCCGGTGACGGCACCCTGTCGGAGCGCTACAAGGCGATCCGACGCGACGAGTTCGGTTCGTGAGCCCATCGGTCGTCGTCGATACCGGCCCCCTCGTCGCTATCGTGGATCGTGACGATGCCCACCATCAAGCCTGTCTCGATTGGTTCGACCACCACGATGGGTCCGTTGTCGTGCCCGCCCCCGTGATTGTCGAGGTCTGCTGGCTTCTCAGCCGCCGAGTCGGACCCACCGCCGAGACAGCGTTCCTCACTGGTCTGAGTGGTGACGATCCGCGCATCGAGACCATGGGCCCCACTGACTACCAACGCAGCGCGCAACTCGTCGATCGCTACGCGGATCTCGATCTCGGGTTCGTCGACGCAGCAGTCATCGCCGTGGCCGAACGGCTCGACATCGACACCATTGCCACGATCAACCACCGTGACTTTCGCGTCGTGCGACCTTCCCACGTCGATGCCTTCACCCTTGTTCCCTGACCCGGCCGGGTATTGATGCTCCTACGCCATCACAAAGTGGGTGTCAGGCCGACCAGCCACTACGGTGACCGCATCGAAGCGGCCACCAACTGAAAATGACCGGCCCGTTTACACACACCGATCTACCACGGTCCCCAAAATGGGTTCTCCTGCTAGGTTCGCCGACATGGTGAAGTTGGTGTGTTTCGTCAAGCGCAAAGAGGGAATGTCGCAAGAGGAGTTCTACGAACACTGGGAGAACTTCCATGGCCCACTCATAGCGGCAACGCCCGAACTCGCCCGCCATATTGTCCGTTATGAACAGCACCGCCGTACTCCATATGCCGATTGGATGGGCAACGAGGAGTTCGACGGAATCACGATCCAGTGGATGAATTCTGCTGAGGACTTCGAGGCATTCATCGCAGAGCCTGCATACGCGGAACTGATAGCTCCGGATGAGAAGACCTTTCTCGACACCGAAAAGCTCGTGTGGATGATCACAGATGCACCCGTTGTGCCGATCGAGGGTTCCGGCGTTCACCTGTAACATTGTCGTAATGGTTCCCCCGAACCCCCGTGCTTCATGCGGTATGCCCACTTTCAGCGAACAGGCTTGACACTCGATGGCGGATGAAACATCTGTCGATGTCGGCCCGCGGGCTGCCACGCTGACGATCCCCTGGTACAGGCCGGTCTCTGCGTGGCGTATGGAGGGTCGGCGGCTATTCCCTGGGATCTGGTTCCCAATCGCGATTTTCGTCGTTTGGAGGGTTGCACACGCGTGGGTCAGTGTCGCCAATGGTGGAGAGTTCGTGACGTCGGCCTATGGCTATGACGGTGAGCATTACCTCCGGATTCTGCACCTCGGGTATTGGAATCCTCGACCGTACATGCCTCCGCACGCCTTCTTCCCCGGCATCTCGTGGCTGGCATGGCCCATCTTCCGTCTCACTGCATCTGATGCATGGACGGTTCACATTGTGGCCACCCTTACGGGTGCGGCTGCATTCGTATGCGTTTGGGGAGCGTCGAGGGCGTGGAAAGACGAGAGAGTTGCACGACGAGCGGTTGTATTACTGGCGGTCTTTCCGTCCTCGATGTTCCTATGGGCGTTCTACTCTGAAGCTCTGTTCATCGCCCTCGGTGCCGGAGCGGTGTGGGCGGATCGTCGGGATAGACGATGGATAGCAACGGCGTGCATGTTCGGAATTGCCACGACGCGCACCGTGGGAATTCTCATTCCTGCGGTGATCGTTCTGGCCCGCATCATCAGAACCAGGAAGATCGACCGATGGGCGCTCGCCTACGCCGGTGCTGCCACGCTAGGTCTGGGCCTGGTGATTCTTGTGATCTGGCACCAGGTGGGTGACGCGTTTGCGTGGCTGGGCGTTCAGGACGATTGGGGCCGTTCGATTGCCCCGCCGTGGGTGTCTGTTCAACAGGGGTTCGACAACCTCCACCCGAAACCCGGAACCGTGATGATTCCCGCTTTGGTTGCGCGCAACCTGGACCTCTGGGTCATTCCCATCGTGATAGCTCCGATCATCTACGCTGCGCTGTCGCGCAAGGACCGGTATCCGATGGAGACGTGGATGCTCGGTGTGGTGATGATCGTTCTGCCGCTCTCATCGTCGGTACTGGCCAGTTTCAACCGGTTCGTCATGGCCGACTGGATCATCTATCCGGTCTGGGCTTCGTTCATCGGACGGTTGCCGCCGTGGCTGCGATGGCCAGCCATGCTGCTGATAATAGTCGGATTCACAATTGTCAGCGCCTCGATGGTCGAGCGATTCTCGGCGGGTCGCTTCGTCGGCTGATGTGATTCAGAAGGCGCGGAGTTAGAGAACGCGGAGTCAGAGAATTCGGAGTTAGAGGACGCGGGTCAGAGAACTCGGAAGTCGGGGTCTCCGAGCGGGTCTTCCTCGATCACCTCGACAGCGCTCACCTCTGCGCGCTCCGGCCCTTCCATCGACCAATCCACCATCGCGGTAACGGCGGACCCGGGACCTTCGAAGACCGCTTCCACTCGTCCGTCGGAGAGGTTGCGCACCCAACCACGCACGCCAGTCGACTCGGCCATGCGACGACATGACTCCCGGAACCAGACCCCTTGAACCCGACCGGAAACAAGGACACGACTTCGGAGCACAGCGGCGGCCATTGCCCCAGTCTGGTCCCGTTGCTCACATCGTCGTCGAATCGATGAGTGGATCACGAACATTGGTGGGCCGGACTTCCGACATGGCGGTGGTCGATAGGCTCCGAAGCTTATGGCGATGATCGAAGGTCAGACAATGTGGGATCTGGTCGAGGGGCGCGCTGAATCCACGCCCGACGCACGGATGGCAGTGGATGAAACCGGGCGGGAGTTGACGTTCGGGGAGTATCGAGACCGGTCGTTGCGAGTAGCGTCCGCACTGAAGCAGATGGGAGTGGGAGCGGGTGACGTGGTCACCTGGCAGCTGCCGACCTGGCTTGAGTCGATGGTGCTCGTTGCTGCACTGGCGCGGCTCGATGCGGTTCAGAACCCGATCCTGCACATCTACCGTGAGCGAGAGGTGGGCTTTTGCGTACGCCAGGCGGGCACGAGACTGTTGGTGGTCCCGACCACATTCGGCAAGGTCGACTTCGAAGCCATGGCTCGAGGCATTGCGGAAGAGGTCGCCGGTCTGGATGTTCTCATCTGTGATCGTCAACTTCCGGAGGCTGATCCCGCCAGCTTGGACGCGTACATTCGTAATGAGAATGACGTCCGATGGTTGTTCTACACATCGGGGACAACGGCTGACCCGAAGGGCGCCAGACACACCGATGCGACTCTGACCGCAACGGGCCGCGGCATGAATGAACGATTCGCCGTGACCTCCGATGATCGTTACGCGGTGGTTTTCCCTTTTCCGCACATCGCGGGAGTGAGTTGGGTGTTCTCATCGCTGCTGTCGGGGTGTCAACTGATTCTCGTGGAGGCGTTTGATCCCGACACCGTGGTCGAGGTGCTCGACCGCGAGGGGGTCACCCTGGCTGGTGCCGGAACCATCTTCCACCGCCTCTATCTTGAAAGGCAGAAATCCTCGAACCGACAGTTGTTCGAGCATGTGAGGGGGTTTCCCAACGGTGGTGCGCCGAAACCGCCGGAGTTGCACTTTGAGATGCGCGAGGCCTTCCCGCGGTCGGCCGGGATCCTTTCGGGTTACGGACTCACCGAAGCTCCGGTGCTCACCATGTCGTCGCCGGTTGACCGCGACGAGGACCTTGCGGCCACAGAGGGTTCCCCTATGCCGGGCGTGGAACTGAAGCTCGTGAAAGACGACGGTGCCATTGCAGCCGTGGGGGAGGAGGGAGAGGTGCGGGCGAAGGCTCCGCAACTCATGGTCGGTTACACGGATTCTGCACTCGATGCTGAGGCCTTCGACGCCGACGGATGGTTCCGTACAGGTGATCTGGGTCGTCTCGATGAGCGGAACATGTTGACGATCAGCGGACGACTGAAAGATGTCATCATCCGTAAGGGTGAAAATGTTTCGGCGAAGGAAGTGGAAGATCACCTATACGCGCACCCCACAGTTGCAGATGTCGCGGTGATCGGATTGCCCGACGCGGTCAGTGGCGAGCGTGTCTGCGCGGTGGTGACTGTCGTTGACGATGCCCATCCACTCGAGTTCGATGCAATGGTCGACTTCTTGCTCGGTCGTGGGCTCATGCGCCAGAAGGTCCCGGAACAGCTCGAGTTGATCGATGTCATCCCCCGGAACCCGGCCGGAAAGATTCTCAAGCGGGAACTGCGTGAGCGTTATGAGGGCTCGATGCCACACCGGCGTGGGTGACGTCTTGAAAGTGTTCGAATTGCCTGCTGCTATCAGCGCTGTGATGCGCGCCGTGATGAGTGCTGCCGATGGATGTGCAGCGCATACGGTGATGATGTGGTCCTGTTAGCGTTGACCGTTCGCGGTGGGTTCAGGGGAATTTCGTGATTTGGAGGGCTGCAAGTGGGCAGTGAGTTGAAGACGTTCAACCTCGCTGATCTCTGGGAGATCGTGGTCGATCAGGTGGGTGACCGTGAAGCGGTCGTGTGTGGCGAGCGGAGGCTCACATATGCCCAACTCGATGAGCGGGCGAACCGCCTTGCTCACGCCATGGCTGATCTTGGGGTTACCGCCGGTCAGCATGTCGGCCTCTACATGCGCAACGGAACCGAGTACATCGAAGCGATGCTCGCGGCATACAAACTGCGAGCCGTGCCGATCAACGTCAACTATCGCTATGTCAGTGATGAGTTGAAGCACCTCTTCACCGATGCCGACCTGGTCGGTGTGATCCATCATGTCTCTTTCACCTCGCAACTCGAGCAGATTGCACCCGAGTTGGAGAAGGTCGGCTGGTACCTCTGGGTCGATGATGACAGCGGTGAGACAGCGGGGGACCTGCCTGGCACCGCCTATGAAGCAGTCATGGCGGCAGCCAGTGGCGAGCGTGACTTCGGGGAGCGCAGTGGCGACGATCCGTATGTGATCTACACCGGCGGGACGACCGGTCTTCCCAAGGGTGTGGTGTGGCGTCAGGAAGATGCCTTCTTCGCGTGCATTGGTGGCGGAGACCCGATGCGGTTGATGGGCCACATCGAAACACCCGAGCAGATTGTCGAACGGATCATCGACGGCACGTTTGTCTATCTGCCTGTGGCTCCGCTCATGCACGCGGCGGGCCAGTGGACGGTGCTCTCGTGGTTGTACGCCGGAGGCAAGATCGTGTTGCTTGCCGGTTCGCTCGACCCCGAACTTGTCTGGCGCACCTCTGAGAACGAGGGCGTCAACATGATCACCGTCGTGGGCGATGCCGTACTGCGGCCGTTGATCGATGCCTGGGATGCCGCGGGCGGCTACGACGTGCCTTCGCTCATCACCATTGCGTCGGGGGGCGCACCTCTCACCCCGTCGATCAAGGCAAAGCTGAACGAGATCCTTCCGAACATCATCGTGGCCGACGGCTTCGGTTCATCCGAGACGGGCGCCCAGGGCGCCGAGCGCATCGAGTCTGGTGAGTCGTCGGCGCCGACCACCAAGTTCACCTCGTACGGCGACACCACTTCGGTGCTCGACGAGGTGACTCACCAGGCAGTGGAGCCTGGGTCAGGACAGGTGGGTCGTCTTGCCCTGCGCGGTCGCATCCCGCAGGGCTACTACAACGACCCGGAACGCACGGCGGCCACCTTTGTCACGGCCAACGGACACCGCTGGGTGCTCACGGGAGACATGGCAACGGTGGAAGAAGACGGCAAGATCCAATTGCTCGGACGGGGTTCGGGTGTCATCAACACCGGTGGTGAGAAGGTCTTTGCCGAAGAGGTGGAAGCGGCCCTCAAGGAACACCCCGATGTGTACGACGTACTGGTCGTGGGTGTAGAGGATGAGCGTTGGGGCCAGCGTGTGATCGGTGTTGTCCAGTCGGCACCGGGTGCAACGGCTAACGGTGACGATCTCGCGGACCACGGTCGCACCAAGCTTGCCGGCTACAAGGTGCCTCGTGGTTGGGTCTTCGTCGATGAGATTCAACGCAGCCCTGCCGGCAAGGCCGATTACCGCTGGGCTGTCTCGGTTGCCAACGGTGGGAGTGAAGATCCAGCGGAGGTGGCCAAGCGATGAGGCGCATGAGCAGCGTCGACGCGGCTTTCCTCTACGGCGAGACCACTTCATGGCACATGCACGTCTCCGCGGTGATGATCATCGACCCGACCGAGGTCCCGGGTGGGTTTGACATCGATCAGCTTCGCAAGAACGTGCGTGAGCGAATTCACATGGCACCCCAATTTCAGTGGCGCCTCGTGGAGGTTCCATTTGGGCTGGATCGTCCGGGTTGGATAGAGGATCCGGACTTCGACGTCGACTCGCATATCCGACGCGTTGGCGTGCCAGCTCCGGGCGGCCGTGAACAGCTGGGAAATCTCATCGGCGATCTGGTGAGCATCAAACTCGATCGCTCCAGGCCCCTATGGGAGTTCTGGGTGATCGACGGCCTCGAAGGAGGCAAGGTCGCCCTACTTGCGAAGGTGCACCATTCGATCATCGACGGCGTGTCGGGTTCGGAAATTGCCACGGTCCTGTTCGATCTGGAGCCGAATCCGCCCAAGGCCGAGCCCGATTCTGAACCCGATTCTGAGTCGCCGACGGCGGACACCGCGAAAACCCCCGATCCCGAGGTGGAGCGCGAGGCTCAACCCGCATCCCTCGACCTCATGGCCCGGGGTCTGGGGGAGGTGGCACTCATTCCATGGAAGATGGCACGGTTTGCTGGTCAGAGTGTGCGCCAGGGCATGAAGTTCATGGACTTCCAGCGCCAGCGGATTTCGCCGCCCATCCCGTTCCAG
>CAYQFM010000081.1:0-7202 GCA_964416735.1 uncultured Iamiaceae bacterium
TCGTGGACGTGATCCGGCGAACCTCTTCGATAGGTCGCGTCTGCATCGGGTCCTTCTCCGATGCCCGGTTGAAGCGCATCCGGAAGGCCCTCGGCGTCGACTTGTGCACTTCCCTTGGACCGAAAGGCGTTGCACGGCTGCGACTCGGCAGCTTCGGCTTCAGATCAGGGCCATTTCGTGCAAATTGCGTTCAGATTCCCCCAACCGTGCGCGGTCGTGCGCTGGTTGACAACCGACTGATCGAACATGCCCATCACCTCGATCTCGGCGTTCACGTATGGACCATCGACGACCCCGCTGAGATGCACCACCTTCTGGACATGGGGGTGGACGGAATCATGACGGACCGCCCCGCACTATTGCGCGAGGTCTTGGTCGCCAGAGGTCAGTGGTTCGAATAGGAAGGGTCTCGAGCGACGCGGTGCATCAGATGACCCGGTGTATCAGATGACCCGGTGTATCAAGTGAGCGAGAGACTGGAGCAGTCCAGGAATTGCATGAAGTGTGTCTGGAACAGAGCTGCTCAGCGTCAAGGAAGGAGTGCGTTCGGGTTGAGGATCATTCCAGGATCGAGAGCGCTCTTGATTCGTCGGAAGGTCCCGATCTCGGCCTTGCTTCTGTTCAGATGGAGCCAACGCTTCTTTGCCGTGCCGATACCGTGTTCGGCGCTGATACTTCCGCCCATCGACGCAACAAGGCCGAAGACGGCGTCGTCGATCGCAACGTCAGCAGGGTCCACACCGGTCACATTCACGTGGATGTTGCCGTCACCCAGGTGACCGAACAGCCACGTACTCGCTCCGGGTGCAACCTCGGCCACCACTTCGGGAACAAGGCCGACGAACGCAGCAATCTTGTCGAGCGGTATCGATACATCCAGCTTGTGGGGTGGGCCTATCCGGTTGATGGCGAGTGTCATCAACTCCCGGTACGACCAGAGTGCCTGTCGGCCGTGAACATCCTCGGCAACGGCAGCGTCCTTTATTCCATCCACATCGACCACGCCGGCGGTGAGGACACCGACAGCATCGCGTTCGGTCGCAACCTCTACAAGCAGGTGGACGGGCCATCGTTTGTTGAAGGGCGGGGCAACTGATTCAGATTCACAAACGAGTTCGACACCTTCACCAAGGATCAACTCGATTGCCGTTACCTCAGGAACCTTTCGACGCAGCCGCAAAGAAGCATCTACGGCTCCGGCCACATCGTCGAGAGCCAACAACGCCACCGCCCTTGAACCCGGATCAGGAACGAGACGCATCCTCGCTGTCGTGATCACTGCCAGGGTCCCTTCGCTTCCACACAGCAGGCCCGCCAGGTCGTATCCCGTGTTGTCCTTTGTCAGCCCGCCGAGGTGTTCGATGATTGTCCCGTCGGCCAAAACCGCCTCGATCCCCGCAACTTGAGCGCGTGTTCCGCCCCATCGGATGACGTGCATTCCGCCGGCATTGGTAGCAATTGTTCCGCCGAGTGTGGCGGACTCACGTGATCCCAGATCAACCGGATAAGCCATGCCCGCATCTGCAGCATGACGTTGCAGCACAGCCAGACGAACGCCTGCACCAACAGTCACCTTGGCTTCGGCAACGTCCACCGCGTCGATGCGTGTGAGTCTCAAGAGATTCAGGACCAATTCGCCCCTGAGTGGCACTCCCCCACCTACCAACCCGGTATTTCCGCCCTGCGGGACCACGCGAATTCCCTCGGTGGCGCAGACGTTCAACACCTCTGCAACCTCAGCACTGCTCCCGGGACGCACCACCACGGGGGTCGCACCCACGAAACGGCCTGACCAGTCCGTCGAGAACGCACCGATCAGATCCGGATCGGTGATCACATTCGAGCGCCCCACAATCGTCTCGAACTCGGCCAGGAGAGATTCCGGAACTCTGAACGGATCGCCGTGGCCACCGACCATATGGAAAGTCTCACATATTCAGGATTGCAAAGCAGCCAATCATTGTCGCCCAACCTCGAATTCGCTCTCTCGGGTTCGCTGTCACAAGATCCATCCAGAGAGCGCATCTCGACAATCCATGACAAAGCCCGGCCCCATGGCTGTATTCAGAGCCCAGGTTGCGACAAACTGGTACTCAGCTATGTCCCCCACAAGGCCCATTCGCGGACCCCGACGTGCCCTTTGGCGCACGATGATCGTTCTCGTATCTCTTCTAGTGTCCTCGCTGGGACTCCAAGGGTTCTCGATTGGCGCCGCGCACGGGGCACCTCTGTACCCCGAGGACCCCAACCTTTCTCCGATCCTGGTCCGGGTAGCGGTCGACAGCACCGACGTGCGTGCGGCCACCGTCAACCTTCTCTCCGCTCAACGGCGCCTGGCCGATGCGGAAAACCGTTTCGCGGTCAGCCAGGCACAGATCGGTGACCTCGCCCTGGCTCAGGCACGTCTGACCGCTGAGTTCAACGAGGCAACACGCAGACGTGACAAGACGCAGAACCGCTTGGCGCTCATTCAAGCTGGTCTGAAGCAGGTGGCCATCGAGAACTACATGCGCGGGGGCATGGCAACCACGGCTGTCAGCGACATCGATCTGGACATGATCACCGAGATGCGCAAGAACCGCGTTGTCCTCGAGACGGTAAACAGCAACCACATTGCCGACGCCCGAGCCACCGCTGAATTGCTCGAGCGTTCAGATTCCACACTCGCTAGCACCCGCGCGGAACTGGAGAATCTCCAGAAGCGCCACGCCGATACAACAAGTGCGAGGGACCAAGCTCTGGCCGACGGTAAGACCGCCAGAGAAGACGTGGCCAGATACGCCGGCGAGTTCTCGAAGGCCCGGCTCGAAGCTCAAGTCATAGGACTGGGCACCGGCGAGGGCGCGGAATGGGGAATCGGTTTTCAACTCGTAGCCCTCGATGCCTACATGAGGGCAAGCGCGAAGGTGAACGAAGAAAGGCCCGGGTGCAATCTGCGCTGGCAGGTGATCGCCGGCTTCGCCCGTGTGGAGAGCGCTCACGGCACATACCTGGGAAGACATGTGGGTGCAGATGGTCAGGTGAGCGAGGATGTGATTGGAATTGCTCTGGACGGCAACAACAAGACGGCGGTCATTCGCGATACCGACGGTGGGGCGATCGATGGCGACACTGCATACGACCGTGCCGTAGGTCCACTTGCATTCATCCCGGCGGCCTGGCGTCAGTACGGAAGGGACGGGAACGGCGATGACAAAGCCGATCCGCAGAACATCTACGACGGAGCCCTTGCAACGGCCAACCTGATCTGTTCACACGGGTTCGCCCTTGACAACGAAGAGGGTCTGCGACGCGCCGCGTTCTCCTATAACAGATCGACCGTCTACGTGGACATGGTCGTAGGTTTTGTGGAGCGGTACGACAAATTCGCCATCCCCGCTTGAAGCAGACCTGAAACAGACCGGCGGGTGGGACTCGTGGACTCGAGGTGACGCTGTCCGGGTGGTTCGTGCAAGACTGCACTCATGGCCAACGCTCCAGAAATGCAGATCGATGTTTCGAATATCTATGAGGTCGCTATCACCACTGATCGTGGAACCATCGTCATGGATCTCGATCCACGTATCGCGCCGAACACCGTCAACAACTTCGTCACACTGGCACGCCAGGGCTATTACGACGGACTCACCTTCCACCGGGTTGAGCCAGGCTTTGTCATCCAAGGTGGCTGCCCCGAGGGGTCCGGCCGTGGGGGCCCCGGGTACCGCTTCGCAGACGAGCCGGTTCAAGGCGAGTACGTGCAGGGCGCTGTCGCAATGGCCAACGCCGGCCCGGATACCAACGGCTCGCAGTTCTTCATCTGCCTCGGGAACCTGTCGGGAAGCCTTCCGAAGCAATACAACCTGTTCGGTTTCGTGACGTCGGGAATCGAGACGGTCCTGGCTACGGAAAAGAATGACGTAATGCGTTCAGTCACGGTTACCGAACGACCCATCTGACCAGACAGCGGACCCTGCGAAACTACTCGTCCGAGTGGAGACCTGCCTCAATCCTTGAGGGCCACGGCGTTCGGCGTCACATTCATTTTCGGCTCGTACTCCCGAGCCACGACAGCGGATGCCTCGCTCCGCAGTAAAGCTCTCAGTTCAGCACGACATTCATCACACGGCCCGTAGAAGTTCACGTCCGCCTTCCGCCTGCACCTCGGGCAGTCGATTGTCATGAGCCCGTCTGTGACTGTTCCGTCTGTCGCATCTTCGTCCTTCATCGCCACATTCTGACATTCAGCAAGTCTCGTGAGGCTCACGCCCCATACCGCTGCGCCGCCTAGGCTTCGGTCGGTGAATACCGGGTTCGTTCTTGGCGTCGACCTCGACGGTGTCTGTGGGGACCACACGGCCGCCTTCCGGAATGTGGTTGCATCCGAAATGGGAATCGATCCGCAAAGTCTCGGCACTCAGACATCTTGGAACTACACGGAATGGGGCCTGAATAACGAAGATTTCGATCGTCTCCACAGGCGTGCCGTTCTGGAACACAGGATCTTTCGGAACATGCCCGTAATGGATGGATGCGCCAGCGCACTTTGGCACCTGTCGGATTCAGGTGTCTGGATCCGACTGATCACACACCGGCTCTACACCAATTGGGGCCATGCCGTGGCAGTTGCCGACACCGTCGCATGGTTGGACGAAGCCGGTATTCCGTATCGTGATATCTGTTTCCTGGGCGACAAGCCCCAAGTGGAGGCGGACGTCTACATCGATGACGCACCCCACAACATCGAAGCGCTCCGCAACGCAGGTTCGTTCGTCATCGTCTTCGATCAGCCGTACAATCGAGAGGTCCCTGGACCGCGAGTGGCCTCATGGACAGACTTGGAGAATTCCATCTTCGACCTGATGGCTGCTCGGGGATTCAGTATTCAGGGGCAATTGCCCCTGTCGGATGATTTCGTCGGTCGCTTGCATGGAAGCATCAAGCGCCATCGCGATTCGGACACTGAACCCGAAAGTGATTTCCATGCCTGAGATGACACAACCTGCGCTTCCGATCATTTCCTCGGAGACACCCTGATGGTCGACCGCGACGACGAACAGGCACGGTTGCTGGTCAACCCCAAAAAGTCGAACGGGCCTTTCCGGTCGGCCGTGCTCTTGGCAATCATCGCTGGCGCAGTGGTTGCGGCTGTAGTCGGGGCAACAAGCGTCGGTGAGCCGCTGGACAAATGGCAGAGGGATTCGTCCGACGGGATGAAGTACGCGACGGTGGGCCTCGCTGCACTGATCGTCGCCGGATCGCTCGTCTGGTTCATCAAGAGTCTCCGGACAACAAACGTCTCCCTCACCCTCTTGGCGGACCTTTCCTACAGGGATCGCCTCACCGGACTCCCAAACAGGCGCTTCTTGGGAGAACCGTTCGAGGAGATCCTCACACGTGCACGGCGTTCGAACACCCGTATCGCCGTGTTGTTCATGACGCTCGACGGACTGGCTTCAATCAATGAGAGTTATGGCCATGAGGCCGGAGACACCCTCGTCACGACAATTGTTGAGCGCCTGAATGAGGAGTTAGGCACAGAAGGCACGCTGTGCCGATACGGAGGCGCCGAATTCATCGTCATCCTGCACGGCGTCACAACCGCAGCATCGACGGAGCGCTTTGCAAGACGCATGATCGAGGCCACCCGCATGCCGTTCGAACTGGGTGACGCCACGCTGATGATCTCAAGTGTCATCGGAATCGCAATCACCGAGGATCGTCCCGCACGGCCGGCGGAGATCCTCAGCGACGCTGAAGCGGCCATGAGACAGGCCAAGCGTTCAGGCAGCGGGCACTACGCCATCTTCGACAGATCCCTGAACGAGTTGATGACCCCTGCACGTGCGGAACGCACACTGCGTGAAGCCGTGGACAACGGTGAGTTCCGTCTCTACTACCAACCGATGGTCTCGCTATGGACAAAGCGGCTCGTGGGCGTCGAGGCATTCCTGCGATGGCATGCTCCATCACGAGGCACGGTCAGCCCCGACGAATTTCTTCCCGCGCTCGAAGACAGCGGGCTCATCCTGCCCGTGGGGGCATGGATCCTCAATGAAGTGTGTCGCCAGTCGCGTGAATGGACTCTCGAGTACCCGAATCATCCGGCCCTCAACGTCAAGGTGAACGTGTCGCCACGGCAGCTCTCCCAGGCCAACTTCGTGGCTCAACTCCGTGACGCTATAGGCCACTCAGGCATTGATCCCGGCCGTCTGTTTCTGGACATCGAAGGGTCATCTTCAACTGACACGAACGGTTCTTCGACCATGCTGCGCGACCTCAAAGCCGTGGGCGTCAATCTGGCAATGGACGACTTTGGCGCTGGACGCACGTCGTTGAAGGATCTGAGGCGTTTTGGTCTTGAAATGCTCAACATCGACAAGACCTTCATCGATGGCATCGGTCGCTCCGATGAAGATACAAAGATTGTCGAACATGTGATTGGCATTGCCAAGGCGCTCGGAATCGTGACGATCGCCGAAGGCGTGGAGACCGAGGAACAGGTCGAACTGTTACGGAACATGAATTGTGACCTGGCGCAAGGTTGGTACTTCAGCCATCCACAACCTCCCGACGTAATCGGTCAGTTGATGGCCTCGGCAGGCAACCGTCACGAATGGCAACCACCCACGGCACCGCAAGCACCCGCTACTGAAACGGCTGCACCGATCGTCCGACTTGATCGCTTTGACCACTTGACCACAAACCCCTGAGCCATCCGGATCACAGGGAATTGCATCCAACAAAGGATCGGCTCGTGCTCACGCCATTCGACGACTACCCCATCCACCAGACCCCGGCACCCATTGCCGAAGTTGGAAGTGGGCATCCGGACATGCAGGAGCGCTACACCTTCAGCGGATTCGATGCGGCGGGAGCGCTTTTCTTTGCCGCAACGATCGGCATCTTTCCCAACAGGGGCGTCATGGATGCATCTCTCAGCGTCTTGGCGGACGGCATACAACGCTCGGTGAACGCATCGGGTCGACTGACTCCCGAGCGCAATGGTCTCGCCGTAGGGCCATTTCGACTGGAGGTGATTGAACCCCTGCGTTCGCTCAGATTCGTGGTCGGCACCGTTGACCTCGGAATCGAGGCTCGCCCAAGGCACGTCCTGGCGCTGGCCTGCGGGTGCGCCGCGCACGTTGGAGTTGAAGGTCACGAACGGCAGGTTGTAGACCTCGCCGTTGTCGCCGATATCGGGTGCGCCAAACGTGAAATGC
>CAYQFM010000081.1:7212-9477 GCA_964416735.1 uncultured Iamiaceae bacterium
CAGCGGCAGCCGTGGCCGAACCACGGATCTGCTCACATGAGGCCTCGGTGCTGGTCGATGATTTCACCCGGATGATCCAATGGGGAACATGGCAAGGAAACCTGTCGGTGGATGGCGCACCGCATCGCCTTTCCCCGGAATCACATCTGGGAATACGCGAACGAACCTGGGGGATTCGTCAAACCGACAGCGGTTCACGCGTTACACCATCGCACACGCTTCCTCAGACATTCCAGGTTCGGATTTCAGCTCAATGTGATGACCAAGTGATCAACCTTGCCATCGACGAAGACTCCGACGGCCGACGTGCGTACGAGTCCTCACTGTCGCTGACCGCCGATGGCACTCCGACCAAGCTGGGGTCTCTGCATCATCACATCACATGGAAACCCGGTACGCGCTGGATCGAGCATGCCACCTTCGATGTGGAAGCCGATGACGGCGGTGTGCACCACCTGGAGCTGCAACCTTTGGTCACATTTGCGATGCGTGGCATTGGATACACAGATCCCCAGTGGGCCCACGGATCATGGAAGGGTGAGCTGGTGCTGGGTACGCGATCATGGGTGTTTGCCGATCTCGAGCCGACGGACTTTCGCAATATCCACGTTCAACACGTGTTCGACACACAGTGGGTCAGACCGGACGGCTCCAGGCACAACGGCGTCGGCGTAGTGGATCAACTGGTCGTCAACGACCATCACCCGAGCGGCCTGACCGGCTTCCTCGACGGATTCGACAACGCCGCAGCCCGTCGGTAACAGAGAGCGCACATTGAGAGCACTCCTGGTGCAACGACACGGACGGCCACTGGATGTCCTGCAACTGGAAGATGACCGACCACGTCCGACACCGATGGCTGGTCAGCTCGTCATCGAGGTTGGAGCGTGCGCCCTCAACTTTGCCGACAGCCTTCTGTGTGAAGGCAGTTACCAGGCAATGCTGCCCCTCCCCTTCACCCCGGGCCTCGAAGTTGCCGGAACCGTCGCCCAGGTCGGTGATGGCGTTGAGCTGGACATCGGGACGAGAGTAGTCACCTCGACTCGTCTTCCATCGGGCGGTTTCGCTGAGCAGTGTCTGGCAGACGTGGGTGATGTATTTCCACTGGCGGATTCCCTGTCCGATGTCGAAGCCGTCGCCATGCACATCACGTACAAGACCGCCTGGCTGGCCTTGGTGCACAGAGCCAGACTCCAGCCGGATGAGGTCCTCCTGGTGCACGCGGGAGCCGGCGGTGTCGGATCAGCGGCGATTCAGGTGGGAAAGGCGCTTGGGGCGAGGGTGATCGCAACCACAGGAGGAAGCGACAAGGTCGAGGTTTGCCTAGGCCTCGGGGCCGATCTGGCACTCGACTACACCGCCAAAGACGTCAGGGACCTCGTCCTACATCACACTGGCGGACATGGAGCAGACGTGATCTTCGATCCGGTGGGCGGGGACACCTTTACCGCTTCCACGCGCTGCATCGCATGGGAGGGCCGTCTGGTGGTTATCGGTGCTGCATCCGGCCGTTATGCGGACGTCCGCTCGAACCACCTGATGGTCAAGAACTACAGCGTCCTCGGTCTCAATTGGGGCAGTTATTGCGGGAAGTCAGTCAGACTGCTCGATCAAGCACACCGTGAACTCATGAGCCTGCATGCCTCAGGCGTCATCTCGCCGCTTATCTCCCGCCTTCTCGAGCTCGATGAGGTTCCTCATGCCCTCGATGACCTCACCGCACGCTCAACGGTCGGAAAACTGGTTGTTGTCCCCTGACCATTGATCTCATTTTGCTCCCACTTCCACCGGGCCGTTCAATAGCGGGTCGCTTGTTGTTGTGATGCCCACTACCGAATCACCTGCTCCTCAGCCGCCCTTCACCTCGGCTGGCTCTCCTGCTTCGGCGAACATCGATTCCGGTGGCGGACCGAACCGCCCCCGCAGATAGTCGACCATCCCCATTGCGCGACCGCGCGGTGAAAAGACGAATGTCCCGGGCGAAGGCCTGATGAAACCGCGAGCAAGCTGCCAGCCGGCAATCAGAAAGCGAATCGTCACGTGATACCTACCCGAGTGCTCGCGCACCAACAACAGGGTGTTTCGCTGCATCAGGTAATCGACCGCTGGGCTACCTGAGCGCATGGTCGGATTCGTCACGCGGACTCCCCTTACGAGACCCACCTCCCATCCGGCCGCACGCGCTCTCAACCCGAGGTCAGCTTCTTCGCAGTACGCGAAGTAACGCTCGTCGAACAGGCCGATGTCCTCGAGGCAACTCCGCCT
>CAYQFM010000082.1:0-9185 GCA_964416735.1 uncultured Iamiaceae bacterium
TTAGAATTCATTGACAATTGTGCCTCGCTCGCTCTCCCAGCGGGCGATAGTTTCGCCCATTGGCGTAGATGGCGCCCCTGCGACGAACGGCCAGATCTCTTCGGCGAGACTGCGCCAATTGCCGCGAGCGTGGAGCTCGCCAAAGAGCGCATAGAGCCCGAGGTTGATCCTTTGCAGGACCACCATGCTCGTGGGGACGTTGGCCGCTTTCATGATTTCTGCATACGGGCCCGTCATGTCGAAGAAGCGTCTGATTGTCTCGGACGCGTATTCGGGTGTGATCTCGCTGACGCCATCGTCCATGACGAACTCATAGAAGTGACCGAAGTAGTCCTCGACCTCTTCGTCGGTGAATGCCATGCCGGGCTTGATCAGGCCGAGCCGCTCCACAACGCCCCGGAACTCCGACGGGTCGCGGTTGAAGACCATTGCGATGATCATGTCCTGAAATCCATGAAGTTCATCCGCGGTGAACCGTTTTACCAGGCCGTAGTCGAGAAACGTCACGTTACCGCCCGGCTTGAACAGGTAGTTGCCGGGGTGCGGATCTCCGTTGAAGATGCGCAGCTGGTAGATGCCACCGAATGCGAACCGGTAGATGGTTTCTGCTGCAAGGTCGCGCTGGTCTTGGCCCCAGGTGAGCATTTCGTCCCACCGTGCTCCGTCAGCCAACTCCGTGGTCAGGACCCGTCGCGTCGAGTATCTGTCGATCACGGCGGGAACGTGGATGAACGGGTGGCCCGCGTAGGCATCGGCGAACAGCCGTTGGTTGGAGGCTTCGAGTTCGTAGTCGAGTTCCTCGGCTAGCCGCGTCTTGAGCTCCGTCACAACAGAGCGATGGTCGAGACCAGGAAAGAGCTGACCCAAACCCGCGAAGACCAATCCGATGTTGCCCAGGTCTGCCCCAACGGCTTCGTCGACGCCCGGGTACTGGACTTTCACCGCCACAGCGTCCCCTTCACGGGTTATTGCTCTGTGAACCTGACCGATGGAAGCCGCAGCTATGGGAACCGGATCCCATTCGGCAAAGAGAATCTCGGGTCGCTCGCCCAATTCACCGCGGATCATCTCGGCGGCAAGATCTCCACTCATCGGCGGCGCGTCGTGCTGGAGGCTTGTCAGGGCTTCGCGGATGTGGGGTGGGAGCCCCTGGTCCAGATAGCTCGCCATCTGGCCGAGCTTCATCATGGCGCCCTTCATTTGGCCGAGAGCTTCGGTGACCTGCGCAGCCGTTTTGATCTCGAAACGGCTGTCGAGTTCGTCTCGTCGCTCAGCGTTGGCAAATATGCGACGGGCCCGATGGAGTGCGTAGCCGCTGCCGGCCTTTGCTCCGATGGCTGCGACCCTGGTGTTCCGCGCGAGACGGGTGTTCTGGCTTACCGGCCGAGTGCTCTCTGCGCCGGCCGTGGCGCCAGCACGTTTGCGAAAAATCGAAATAGACAGGACGACCGAGCCAAGTGCCGCTACTGCAGCAGCAGCGAACAATTTTCTATGACCTTGTACGTCCCCCATCGGCACCGCAGACTACGTGGATCTGGGAGGTATGAGGCAATATCCGAATCCCGTCGACGAACAGATCGTGAACGTTCGTGGCCAAGCCTCACCGGACCCGTATCACCGACGTCATAGGCTGTTGACGATGTCTGTCGCAATGAGGTCTCGAAGTAGGACGCGCCAGCGTTTCATCATGCTTGCGCTTCTTGTATCGGCATTGTCGCTTGGAACCGGTCGCGTCGGGGCCCAGCCGCCAACCACGGTTCCAAATGAAGATGTAGCGCAGGAACCGATTGTAGCGGCTCAACTTCCAGTTGCGTTCCCACAGATCCTCAACGCGCCACTCAGGATTGAGGGCCTTCCTGGTTCGCCGGACCGCCCACCTGAATTGGACATGACCATGCTTACGGTTCCTGCCGTGAGTGACGACGGAATCACGTTCGCGGTGAACTTTGCTTCTCCATTTGAGATTCCGTCCGGTGATTACAAAGTATCGGTGGTCATAGGTGACCCGAATGGTGCCCGCACGAGATACGTCTTCAGTGCTGGGGAGAACGGTGGAACCGTTCAGAAACGCGATGGCGATCGCTGGGCAGTCATGGAGGGCACGAAGGTTGATGCTTCGGTGCCGGGGGTTATATCCGTTCTAGCTCCCAAGACCGATGTTCCCGACAGCAGCGTTGTCTGGGTGGAGGTGGAAAAGGGCAAGGGGGCGGAACTGCAGACAGCGGTATCTCCTTACTTCGATTACAAGGGTCTGACTCTGGGCCTTCCCAAGGCGACGATGGTCAGTTCCCCGGTCGGATGGATGAGATCGCCGGAGGGCCAGCGCCTGCCTGAGGCCGTAGCGGTTCCGGGCGCTGGGGTCACGATCTCTTCTGACAAACAGACTTTGGTCGCAACCTACGCGGACGCTGTGCCGGACTCGTTGGCCGGGTCACCCGTAACCGGAGCGGTGGATCACATCAGAATTGCTACGGGCTCAGTGGCCACGACCGCGACGGCCCCCGAAATTCAGATCGACCGCATGTCGAGATCGGTGAAGCTGGTTTCTTCTTCGGGTGAAGTTGTGACCGACGGGAGTGATCAGGCGGCTTGGATGGGCGAAGGATTTCCCGCGGAGGACCCCGCCGGTTCTGTGACACTGCGGATTTTCATACACGACGCAGCAACCGCGCTCGGAACATCGCTCGAGTACACGGATCTGAACAGCTTGGCACTGGGCATTGACCGGTCGTTCCAACTCGAAAATGGCAACGTGGTCACGGCAACCGGTGTGTTGGCGACGCTCGGATGGTTTGCGTTCGATCCACCCGCTCCGAGTACCACTACCACCACCGAGGAGCCACCCGCAGTCGAGGTCACCGCCCAGCAAGAGACGTCGAGTTCGGGCGGGCGAACCTTGCTGGTGGTGGGCATTGCCACGGTGTTCGTGGTGGCGTTGATTGCGGTGGGTTCCATTTTGCTGCGGCGACGTAGCGAACGGCGTGTCGCAGAGGTGGAAGGTGACTTTGAGTGGGGGGTGGGCGAGCGAATTGACACCGAGACGATCTGGATGGATTTCAAGGCGGAGTCAGAGCTGCAGAGCGGAGAGCTGCCGGTGTCCCAGGCCCCTGCCGACGAACCAACTGCCGACGAACCAACTGCCGACGAACCAACTGCCGACGAACCAACTGCCGACCCCGGTCCATCCGTTGTGACCAAGCAGACATCGCCGGACGACATTCTGGCGGCATTCAATGACGAGTTGGACTCGATAACCGATCGGCTCGGTCGGCTCGGCGGTGAAAGTTCAACTTGACCCTACGACCTGCCCCATTCGGCCAGACCGGGCCGGGACGACCACGGCCAACCCACCGGTATCGTTGAGCCTCCATGTCTGAACATGTGAATTCTGATGATTTCGCTGCCGACCTGTTGGCGGGCCTGAACCCGGCGCAGGCCGAGGCCGTGACCTTTACCGACGGCCCGTTGTTGGTCATTGCCGGTGCCGGTTCAGGAAAGACCCGGGTTCTCACCCACCGGATTGCATACCTGATCCGAGCCCTCAACGTGTCGCCATTCGAGGTTCTCGCCATCACCTTCACCAACAAGGCTGCTGACGAGATGAAGCAGCGGGTTGCACGATTGGTCGGCCCGATTGCGGAAAAGATGTGGGTCTCCACATTTCACTCGGCATGTGTTCGCATGCTGCGACGAGACGCCGATCGCCTGGGATTTCCGTCGTCGTTTGCCATCTACGACCAGGCCGATGCTCGACGTCTGGTCGGGTACGTGATCCGCGATCTGAACCTCGACCCCAAGAAGTTCCCACCGAGATCAGTCCATGCGACGATCAGCGCCGCAAAGAATGACTTCATCTCGGCCAGCGAGTATTCAGACCGAGCCGCAACCATTTTTGAGCGCAAGATTGCGGATGTGTACCGCGATTATCAGGAGCGGTTGGTTCGGGCCGGAGCGATGGACTTCGATGACCTGCTCACCAATGCGGTGGCGCTTCTTCAGCGGAATCCCGATGTCCTCGACCATTACCGCGGTCGATTCAAACACATTCTCGTCGATGAGTATCAGGACACGAACCGTGTCCAGAACGAACTGGTTCTATTGCTGGCGGCGGAACATCACAACGTCTGCGTGGTGGGCGACACCGATCAGTCGATCTACCGGTTCCGAGGTGCCGATATTCGCAACATCATGGAGTTCGAGGAAGCGTTCCCCGACGCGACAGTTGTAGTCCTCGAACAGAACTACCGCTCCACGCAGACGATTCTGGATGCGGCAAACGCTGTCATTGCAAACAACTTTGGCCGTAAACCAAAGGAACTCTGGACCGACAGCGGCGGGGGCGAGGCGATTGCGCGCTACCACGCAGATGACGAAGTTGATGAGGCCGTGTGGGTTGTGGGCCAGATGTTGCACCTGCACGACGGTGGGATCTACCGGTGGGGTGACATGGCGGTGTTCTACCGGACCAATGCTCAGAGCCGCATCGTCGAAGAACATCTGGTTCGGATGGGCGTCCCGTACAAGGTCATCGGCGGAACACGCTTTTATGACCGGCGTGAGGTAAAGGACGCGGTGGCGTACCTGCGTGCTGTGGTGAACCCGCTGGACGAGGTGAGTGTCAAACGGGTGCTCAACCTACCCAAGAGAGGGATTGGCGAAAGCAGCATCGGGCGACTCGATACGTGGGCAAACGCGCACGGCCTTTCGTTTGTCGAGGCCCTTCGCCACCCTGAGCTGCGAGAGAGTTTGATTCGGTTGATGCATTCCTGGAGCAGATCAGCTTGGTCGCCGATACTGATGATCTCGACGATGACGAGTCGTCGGTGGTCCTCATGACGATGCACTCGGCCAAGGGTCTCGAGTACCCCGTGGTCTTTTTGATCGGCCTGGAAGACGGAGTGTTTCCACATCAGCGTTCGCTCACCGAACCCGATGAACTCGAGGAAGAGCGACGTCTCTGCTACGTGGGAATCACCCGGGCGCGTGAGAAGCTGCATATCTCACACGCTTGGGCTCGGTCGCTCTATGGGGGCACGCAATACAACCCGCCGAGTCGGTTCCTCGATGAGATTCCGGAGGGCCTGGTCCAGGAACATCAGGGTGAGCGCCGAGCAGCCAGACGTGGTGGTGGCTTCTCGCACCGACCATCGGGTGGTGGAGCCGGTGATTCTGCTCGACGACCGAGTAGGGCGACGCCCAGCGGCCCCACCAAGAGCGGTGCGGATGGCCTGGGTCTGAAGACGGGCGACGACGTCCGTCACGCCAAGTTCGGTGAGGGCGTGATACTTCGAATTGAGGGCTCCGGCGACAAGGCCGAAGCCGTTGTCAATTTCCGGGGAGGGGTCGGTGAGAAGCGACTGCTTCTCACCTGGGCCCCCCTCGAGAAGATCTGAGATCCGAACGAGCCTTTTCCGTCACGACTCCTGGCGGATGGCAGAGACCTCGAATTCGAGCGTGACCTTCTCGCTCACGAGCAACCCACCGGCATCGAGTGGCATGTTCCAGTTGAGGTCCCAGTCCTTGCGGTTGACGCTCGTCGACCCTTCGAGGCCGATGCGGGTGTTGCCGAAGGCGTCGCGTGCGGGGCCACTCAGTTCCAGGTCGAATGAGATCGATTTGGTGACACCCCTGATGGTGAGATCACCGACCACGTTGTAGGTGTCGTCACCGCTGGCCGACACGCCGGTGCTCGTGAAGGTGATGGTCGGGTGATTCTCCATGTCGAAGAAGTCGTTGCTGCGCAGATGCGTGTCGCGATCGGCATTGCGGGTGTCGATGCTTCCGGCCTGGATTGTGACCTCGAAGTGTGATGCCGCCGGGTTGTCTGCATCGAAGACGCCGGAACCTTCGATGTCGTTGAAGCTTCCCCGGACCTTGGTCACCATTGCGTGTCGGGCCACAAAACCGAGTTGCGTGTGTGAAGGGTCGATCGTGTAGGTGCCTGTTGCTTCTGTAACGCTCATTGTCAGCCTTCCTAGTTAGTCGATACATCAACTATATACCGGTCGATGATGTGTCCACAACAGGTCGAGGTCCGATGGGTACCCTTGCAAGGGTGAGAACCAGGTGGTTGAGCGAATCGGAGCGTGATGCTTGGCGCAATCTCTCGCTCATGTTGTTTCAACTGAATGCAGTTCTGGGCCGGGACCTGGCCCCGACAGGACTGTCGTATCAGGATTATCTGGTGCTGGCGGTACTCAGCGACAGGGATGATCGTCGTGAACGTCTCGGGGAACTGGGCCGAGAACTTGGATGGGAAAAAAGCCGTCTATCCCACCATGTGAACCGGATGGCGAGCCGAGGTTTCGTGACAAAGACGCCCTGCGATACGGATCGTCGAGGCTCGTTCGTGGTGATGACGGACCAGGGATACGAGACAATCCGCAATGCAGCGCCCGGGCATGTCGCATCGGTACGCAAACACTTCATTGACCTGTTGACGCCTGAGCAGATTGCCGCCATGGACTCGGTCGCACGTACCGTTTTGGACAATCTTGCAGCCACATGACGTCGTGAGCCCACTATCCCATTCGCCCCGAGTCCCATGAGCCCCTGTCCCATGAGGTGTCGATTCTTTGATTGATCTGCGTTCGCTGAACCCCATGCCACGGTGGAGGCTTCTCACGCGCCGCGACGCGAACCTTGCAACGATCATGGACCGCCTCGGTGAGATCCATGGAGACCATGTCGTGGCGACTGAAGCCGGAGATTCGTCGGTTCTGACGTTTTCCGGTGCAGCAGGGCTGGTCAGTTCATGGGCCGGGGGCATTGCAGCGCAGACGGCTCCCGGGGACCGTGTCGTGATTGCAACTCCCAATGGGTATGCAATGTTCCTGCTGTGTCTGGCAGCTTCGAAGGCGGGCACGATTCCGGTCCCGCTGAACCCACAGATGCGCGCCGACGAAATCGACCACGTTACGGATGACTGCGGTGCGACCCTTGTGATCCGCAACAGCGATGAGGTCGAGGGCTTTCCGTCTCTGTCAAGTGTTTCGGTTTCTGGTCCCGATGACGTTGCCGCTCTGTTCTACACATCGGGAACCACGGGTAAACCCAAAGGAGCGGAACTGACGCACAAGGCGTTGGTGGGGCAGGTTGCTGCCAGCGTTGCATGGCCTGCTCATCTGCATCGCGACGAGATAGTCGTGGCGCTACCGGTTGCGCACATCATGGGGTTTTCAATTCTGATGGTGGCTGCGTGCACGGGAGTGCCGGTTCATCTGATCCCCCATTTCCGTCCTGATGAGGTGCTTGATGCAATCGAGACCCGTCGTGCAACTGTCTTCGTCGGTGTTCCCACGATGTACCGGATGATGCTCGAAGCGGGAGCGGAGAAGCGGGATCTCTCGTCCATCCGCCTATGGGCTGCCGGTGCCGATGTCATGCCCACCGAGTTGGCCAGAACCTTCAAGAAGTTGGGAGCCAGCGTCACCCTCCCACTCATCGGTCCGGTTGGTGAGGCGACCTTTGCCGAAGGCTACGGATTAGTCGAGACGGCGGGTGGAGTGGCAGGAAAGATCTCGCCTCCGTGCGTGAGTCTGGGCCTTGGCGAAGCAATTGGATTCGGCCTTCCCGGCTACCGCATCCGGGTCGTGGGTCAGGATGACTCCGACGTCCGCACCGGAGAGGTGGGAGAACTGTGGGTGAAGGGTCCCGGCGTGATCCGCGGGTATTGGGGAGCTTCGGAAGATGTCGGATCCGATGCCCCGAATGGTCCGGTGACCGATGACGGTTGGCTGCGCACGGGGGACTTGGTCAAGAAGGGCCCATTCGGAATTGTCGGTTTTGTAAGTCGGAACAAGGAAGTCATCAAGCACGGAGGATTCTCGGTGTTCGCCCCGGAGGTTCAGCGGGTCCTGGAAGAACATCCCGCTGTCGTTGAATCCGTGGTGATAGGGCTACCCGACGAGATCCTGGGAGAGGTTCCGGTGGCCGTGGTGCGCCTGGCCGGGGGTGAGGCACTCGATGACATCGATCTCGGCACCTGGGCTGCCGGGCGCCTTTCTGACTACAAGGTGCCCAAACGGTTTGTTGCGGTGGATGATTTTCCACGCACCGGAACCGACAAGGTGCAACGAGTAGGTCTCAGTGACCTGTTCGCAATCGACCCGGCGTAGTAGGGCGTACGGGACGTCACGGCTCCTGATCGGTTGTCGCCGTGGATTCGGCCTCGGAACGGAGGTCGATGATCACGTGGTCGTCGTCATTGACCGTCACGCTGTAGTGAGTCAGGCCAGATCCATCGGCGGAAACCTTTTCGCCGTTGCACGGGTCTGAAAAGAAGCGGCCATCGACGTCCCAGGTCAAGGTGCAATCCCGACTCGTACCCGATCTACGTGCATCGAAGGCGAGCCAACCCTTGGTGTCCGAGGGGCCTGTGTGTTGGAGCCAGATGTCGCGATCACCGCTGGCCACATCGGAGAACAACAGAGGACCGGCCTCGGCGATGGTCCGCGCGCGATTCTTCGCCGACCCGGCGTCAAAGGTCGTGGACCCGAGTTTCGGTTGAATCGTGCCGGAGCGCGTCATCGATGGGACCGCCAGGACGAACACGATGAGGACGATCAGAATCCCGGCAACCAGGGTTCCCACGGTGAACATGAGCGATCTCAAGTTGCGGTCACCGAGCTTTTCGATGCGGCTCATCAGTATCGGTCGTCCTGGGTTGAAACCATCCCCGTAGTATTCCGTTTCGACCCGGTGTTGGCCGATTCGGGGATCGTTTGGTTGTGACCCCGGCCCCGTGGCTAGGGTCAGCCGACGTGGATCTACTCGAATTTCAAGGCAAACAGTTCTTTGCCGGCTTCGAGATCCCCGTTTCCGCAGGCCAGGCCGTACAGAGTGTCGACGCTGCGGTAGCCGCGGCTGACGCCGTCGGGTATCCGGTGGTTGTCAAGGCACAGGTACACGTCGGTGGTCGTGGAAAAGCGGGTGGTGTCAAGCTGGCCAACGATGAAGCCGAGGTGCGTGAGCACGCCGGGAACATCATCGGAATGGACATCAAAGGTCACCGCGTCGACATCGTCTGGATAGAGCATGCTTCGGATATTTCCGAGGAGTACTACGCCAGCTTCACACTCGACCGGTCCGCCAAGAAGCATCTCGGAATGCTCTCGGCGCAGGGTGGTGTGGAGATCGAGGCGGTTGCCGCCGAGGATCCCGATGCAATCGCAAAGGTCTGGATC
>CAYQFM010000082.1:9195-9474 GCA_964416735.1 uncultured Iamiaceae bacterium
TGAGCGAAGAAGCAGCCCGCCAATGGGTGCTCGCCGCCAAGCTGAACCCCGCCGCCACCGACGGCGCAGTCGACATTCTCCGCAAGCTCTACACGGCCTACACCGAAGGCGACGCGGATCTATGTGAGATCAACCCGCTGATTCTCACACCGGACAACAGGGTGCACGCGCTCGACGCCAAGGTCACCCTCGACAACAACGCCGATTTCCGCCACGAGTGGGCTGCATACGAGGCAACCCAGGTGCGTGACGAACGAGAAGCCGCAGCGCACGCAAAAG
>CAYQFM010000083.1:0-5408 GCA_964416735.1 uncultured Iamiaceae bacterium
CGAAGCCAACCGCGTCGAATCTCAATGTTCCACCCGGTGAGGTGAGACCCAATCTTGTCGTCGCCAAGGTGGGAACAGATGGAAAGGTCTCGTTCTACAACAACGCAGGCAACACAGATCTCGTTGTAGACGTGGTTGGTTACTTTGCCGATACCGGCTCACAGTTCAGCGGTATGACACCAAAGCGTGTCTGGGACAGTCGTCCAGCACCTGAGAACGTCGGGCCACTTGGCAAACTTGGCCAGGGTCAGTTCAAGTCCATCCAGGTCACAGGCACAAACGGTGTACCTGCCGATGCGAAGGCCGTGGTCGTCAACATCACCGGTGTGTCACCGACACTTTCGACCTACATCACAGCCTGGCCGACAGGCGAGACCCAGCCAACAGCGTCGAATCTGAACCTGACGCCGAACACGGTCATCCCCAACCTGGCTGTGGTCAAGGTCGGATCGAACGGGAAGATCTCATTCTACAACTACCTGGGCACGACCGACATCGTGGTCGACATCGTGGGTTGGTATTCGTGAGGGGCTGATCCACTTCACCTGCCACAGCGCTGTGTCAGTGGTGGATGTGGCAGTGGTGTTTGTCCACCCGTGGACGTCGACCGACAACGTAGGTCCCCTCGAAACACCCCGTAAGTGACATCCGAGTCAATTTGGGTCGATCGATGCCCGGTGGATTCGAGGAGTCGTCCCAGCAGCGCTGGCGACCGAGATGGAATGACGAGCCGCCTCTATCGGTTGGATCCAGTATCGATCGGTGTCGGTGTCCACCTGGCGCTTTCGGCTCTGTTCGGCGTGATCTTCTCGCAGTTCGTCCCGAGAATGCGGACCAACGCGACTCTGCTGTTGTCCGCAGGTGTTTTCGGAATCCTCGTATACGTGGTGAACTTCCGGATTCTGTCTCCGCTGTTCTTCGAGGCGTTCCAGGACGCGAACCAACCCTTCATGCTTCTCGTCCATGTCCTCTACGGGCAGATCCTCGCGGTCATCTTCTTGTCCCGCGGGGTGCGTTCGGGCGAGTCCCGATTCGACTGGAGGTGAGTCCGGTGTCTGATGACGTCAACCGTTCCGTCCGTTCCGCTCAGGATGCCGCGTCCGTCGCCGACGCAGCGATCCTCGAGGAGCAACGTCGGCTCGCTGCCGAACGTCTTCTCTCTGATGCCAGCTCGTCTGATGAAACCTCATCCAAAGGTAACTCGTCCAAAGGTGTGATCACTGAAGACGCGACCGCCGAAGACCGTGGTATCCCACTCTTCGAGGCGGTGACGTCACCGTTGGGCGGCGATGTCGATGCCGCCGGTGATCGTCTGATCGTCTGGCAGGACCGTGTCGAGCATTTCGATGGCAAAGGTCGTCTCCGCGAGAGCGTTCCCCTCGACGACATCGATGAGGTTGTGGTCAAGAAGCGCCTCACGTCGGCCGTGCTGAGTGTGAATGGTGCCGGAGGTGTTCAGCTGCGGATCAAGGGTGTCAAGTCATCGTCCGCCACTCGCTTCCGTGACGCGGTTGCAACGATCAAGCTCGTGGGTGCAGCAGAGTCCGGTGGCTCGTCCACGGCGACGGCTCTCAAGCAGCTCGATCGGCTCGCGGCCATTGGCCTGTTGACGGACAAAGAGATCGCTGAGAAGCGGGCAATGCTCGTCAAACGGTACTAGCGCTCTTGAGTAATGCTGATGAGGATGCGGCGGCGATTCCTTGACGATCCCGCAGCGATTCCGCGGCATTGCTGCTAGATTAGCAGCATGTCGATTTCAATGACGGTGCGCGACGTCCCCGATGAGGTGCGCGACGAACTCGCAGGCCGTGCTGCCCGGGCGGGCCAGTCCCTGCAGGAGTATCTCCGCACGATGCTCGTCGAAGTGGCGTCCCACCCGAGTCCGGCAGATGTGCTTGCGCGTGCTCGGGCTCGTGTCGAGGCGACCGGTGTAGAACTCGGAGCTGACGTGATCCTCGCCGCGAGTGACGCTGATCGACGGTGAGCATACGGGTTGTCTGCGATGCGTCCGCCGTTGTCGCCGTGCTCGCCGACTCGGGGGCGGTAGGAACCTGGGCCGCTGAGCAACTGGGTGATGCCGTGCTTATCGCACCAGCGTTGATGCCGTTCGAGGTAGCAAGCATCCTGCGCCGCCATGAACTAGCCGGTCACCTTTCGGCCGATCAGGCGACGCTCGCCCACGTCGACCTCGTTGACCTGCGCGTTGAACTGTGGCCATACGACATGCTGAGCTCCCGAGTGTGGGGGCTACGTCACAACCTCACCACGTATGACGCAAGCTACATCGCACTCGCCGAGATACTCGAGGTGCCCCTGGTCACCCTTGATCGCCGGATTGGCCGCTCACACGGAGTCCAATGCGAGGTCCGCAGTCCATGATCGGGACTGCTTCTGCATTTGCGTAATCGGGCAGACCCTTTTGCGTCATGTCAAGACCTCCGGGAGGCCTGATCAGCTGGCTCACCTGCCAGCGGTGTCGAACAGCAGCCGGGTCACGCCCGTTCCTCGACCCCGCGCAGGGAACGGACCTCGTCGAGATCGCTCGACCAATCTGGGTCAGGTCGGTGCTAGCGAATGAGGGTCTTGACCTCTGCCCCGCGCCCACGGGTCATAGGCTCGAGATGAGCGATGGCCTTGCCCCAGCGAACGATGGTGAAATGCTCTCCTCGGTGCTCGATGGCATCGAGAAGATCAGCGAAGTTGCGGGCTGCATCGGTGGCGGTCACATCAGGCACCACATCAGGCACCACATCAGGCACCACATCAGGCACCACATCAGATTGTCAGATTGTCATGCCGGTCAGTTCCTGAGCTGCTCGACGGAGACAATGTGGAGGTGCTCACCGGCTTTGAGCTGGATCGCTCCGTTTCGTAGCAGACCCAAGTGCTCTGATCCCGATCAACCAAGAAGGCACCAAGGTCGAGACGATCTGGTTTCGTATTGATACCATAGTCTCCATGGCGATGACGCTGCGGCTGACCGACGATGAGCAGCGGGATCTAAAGGCGCGGGCGGCAGCCGAAGGTGTCTCGATGCAAGATGTGGCGCGTCGGGCGATTCGTGAGCACTTGGCGTTGAGCGATCATCGTGACCGGGTTGCCGAGGCCGCGGCGAAGATCGTGCAGGCCCACGCTGACGCCCTCGAGCGACTTGGTCGGTGAACAAGAAGTCGGGATTCGAGTATCTCGACATCGATGACCTGCTGATGTTGGCTGCGGGACTCTTCGGCGATCCCGTCGCGATCAGGGATATAGGGCTACTGGAGGCCGCTGTTGCCCGTCCATGTGCCTCGGCATTCGGGGAAGACGCCTATGTCGACCTCTGGTCCAAAGCAGCAGCGTTTCTGGCGTCGATCGTGAACAACCACGCACTGGTTGATGGCAACAAGCGCTTGGGATGGCTTTCGTGCGCTACCTTCCTTGATCTGAACGGCGTTGATCCGACCATGTCAAGCAACGACGCCGTCTACGACCTCGTCGTGCGAGTTGCCGCTGAACAGCTCAGCGTGGAAGAGATCGCAGCGGCGCTTCGCCGCGTCATCGAGGGGTAGCCTCGCGATCGATGCGCTATTGCCGAGCGGCGATACCTGGAAATGCTGCGCGCAACCTCCGTCGTCGTCGTTCAGTACAGCGCTGACGTCGGTGACCTTGGTCTTCGTGCCGTCTGAATCGAACTCTCTCAACAGCGCCAGGAATAGGTGAGCTAGTTCTCCCTGATCGCACGATGACCGCAAAGAAGGTCGTGTGATTCCCGGCTGTGATCGATTGGCACGTTCTTGCCGTGAGCACCGTGCCCTCAACCCGTGGTGCAAACTTGGTCTATGTCACAGTCGGCCCAGGCCGAGTTTGGTGCTCGTTCCCAACGTGAGCGATGGATGGGACACCCAGCCTTATTCTTGTGTATTGCCGCTCTCGTGGTAAATGACCATGTACTGAAGGACCTGTATCCCAACTGGTGGACTGGGAAGCTCAGCGACTTTGCCGGGCTTGCGGTGATTGGCATAGTCCTAGCGGCTGCAATTGGCCCCCGGCGGGGTATCACGGTTGCCGGCATAGCGTTCAGTTTGTTGAAGCTTGTGCCAGGTGTCGCCGAGGCAGCCGCCCCAGTTCTCGGAGGCGTCACCCGTAGAGACCCGTCGGACCTGCTCGCGCTGAGCGTGCTTGTTCCGATCTGGCTCGCAATGAGACCGCGCATCCCGACGAGGGTGCTTCCCGACCAAACGCGGGGCACACCAGTGCCTCGGCTACCGGCCATATGGGCGGGCGTTCGCACGACGTTGGCGACGGTGGCGCCGATCGTCGGACTTGTGTTCGCGACAGCAGCCACGACAGCGACGAGTTGCGCACCGAAACAAGCAGTGGTCACAGTCACGGCCGACGGCCGGAACCTCTTTGCCCTTGTCGCGACAAACGCTGTAACCGAGCGCTGGGTGATCAGCGAAGACGGCGGCCGTACCTGGCAGGGCACTGAGTCGCCGAGTAGGGCTTCGAGCACTTCCCCCTCCGTGGACATATACGACGACCCGGGTCCAACCGGTCCGCAGGAGGCCTGCGCCTCAGATGGGACGTGTTGGCGGCTTCGTGATCGGCGTTCTATCGAGCGGATCGCACCGGATGGAACCGCAGTCGAGGAGTTCCGCATGACGGACAAGGAGTTCTCCGATATCCGCACCGGCTGCGCGGGTGGTTCGATAGGCGTACTCGCAACCATCGCCTCCACCGACGGTGATGGCGACAGTGACGGTGACGGCGGCGTCCATGTCGTTGCGGGCCTCGGGGCCGATGGTGTCCTCGTTCGCCAGGAGGACGGCGGCTGGGAGCAGGTCAGGGTTCTCTCAGCGCCACCGGTCGAGGCCAGCGGGCCCGAGACCGCCGCATCGGGAGCACTCTTTTTGTTCGGCCCGGCTGTGGCGCTCGTGGTGTGGCTGGTCGGACGACGTCGATGGCAGTCCTGGCGGAAAGGCCTCGTGGTGGTGGCTGCCGGGTGGCTCGCGACGATGGAGGCCGCCTCTTTTTTCAGCATGATCGCGGGTCCTGATACTGACTTCGCACGGTCGACCTCGAGGGTTGGCGTGCCCGGAATAATCCTGACGACAGTGGCCGCGATCATCGTCGCGCGCCGGCCCGCTCGCGCTCGCCCACCGTCGATCTACCCGGCCGCACCGCCAGCGACCTTTCCGCCGCCGCCCCCGACCACCGCAGGACCGAGGGCGGGTGAAGAGGGCTGAACTCGCCTCCGCCCGAGCGATGCCAAGTCGAGCGCCGTAGTGGCGGGACGAGGACCCCGGTTTCAGTGGCCGTAGTGGTATCGGCATGAGGCGAAGCGCACCTCGTCGCCGGCGACATGTGTGAGCAGGTGGGGTGCCCGGAGCGTGCCGTTGTTGAATGCGTGAAATCGAATGAATCTC
>CAYQFM010000083.1:5418-9231 GCA_964416735.1 uncultured Iamiaceae bacterium
ATGAATCTCATGGCGGTGATGCGAGCGAAGAGTACGATCCTTCTGGATAAATCGGCGTGAATGGGAGTGGGGGGATATGACGTCTGAACCGACCATCGAGGACTACTTCCTGGAGGAGCGGAGGTTTCCACCGCCCACGAATTTTGTGGCTGATGCACTGATCACGGACGGGTCTATCTACGAGAAGGCAGCGCGAGATCCCGAAGGGTTCTGGGCAACCCAGGCACGGGACCTTCTCACCTGGTACGACGACTTCCACACGGTGCTCGAATGGGACATGCCATTTGCCAAGTGGTTCGTGGGTGGCACTCTCAACGTCTCGTACAACTGTCTCGACAGACACGTCGAGGCCGGACATGGCGATCGGGTCGCGTATTACTGGGAAGGCGAGCCAGGCGACAAGCGGACGATCACTTATGCGGATCTTCTCGATGAGGTCCAGCGGTTTGCCAACGTGCTCAAGAGTCTGGGGGTTGGCCGGGGCGACCGAGTTGCCATCTACATGCCGATGATCCCGGAGTTGCCCGTCGCCATGCTCGCCTGCTCCCGGATCGGCGCACCCCATTCGGTCATCTTCGGCGGATTTTCCGCCGACTCGATAACGGATCGGGTCAACGACGCGCAGGCAAAGCTCATCATCACCGCTGACGGCGGTTATCGACGTGGGTCGGCGGCGCTGCTCAAGCCCAACGTCGATGCCGCGCTGACCAACACGCCGTCAATCGAAAGCGTTGTTGTGGTGCGTCGCACCGACAGCGATGTCGAGATGGTCGACGGCCGCGACCACTGGTACCACGACCTCATGGCTGACGCTGCGCCGACATGCGAGCCGGAGCGCATGGACAGCGAGGACCTGCTCTACCTGCTCTACACGTCTGGGACAACCGCTCGCCCGAAGGGCATCATGCACACAACGGGCGGGTATCTGACACAGGTGGCCTGGACCCAGAAGTACGTGTTCGACATGCGTCGGGACCGCGATGTCTATTGGTGTTCCGCTGACATCGGGTGGGTCACCGGGCACAGCTACATCGTTTACGGGCCGCTCGCCATCGGAGCAACCGCGGTTCTCTACGAAGGCACCCCCGACACTCCGGGACGCGACCGACTCTGGGAAATCATCGAGCGTTACGGCGTCACCCAGCTCTACACGGCTCCGACCGCAATCAGGATGTTCATGAAGTGGGGTCGTGAAGAACCCGAGAAGCACGATCTTTCGAGTTTGCGGCTGCTTGGAAGCGTTGGTGAGCCGATCAATCCCGAGGCGTGGATGTGGTACCACGAGAACATCGGAGGCGGACGTTGTCCGATCGTGGATACGTGGTGGCAGACCGAAACGGGAGTCCAGATGGTGTCGCCACTTCCCGGTCTCACAACCCTCAAACCGGGATCTGCCACGTTCCCATTGCCGGGGATCGAGGTCGAGGTGGTCGATGACAACGGTCAGGTGATCCACCAAGGGGGCGGATATCTGACCATCACCAAGCCGTGGCCAGCCATGCTGCGTGGCATCTGGGGAGATCCCGAACGGTACGAAGCCACTTATTGGAGTCAGTATCCGGGGCGATACTTTGCCGGAGACGGCTGCAAGGTGGACGAGGACGGGTACCTCTGGTTGCTGGGTCGCGTAGACGACGTCATGAACGTCTCGGGCCACCGGATTTCGACTACCGAAGTCGAGTCCGCTCTGGTCGACCACGACGCCGTTGCCGAGGCAGCGGTTGTCGGTGCTTCGGACCCGACAACAGGTCAGGCGATTGTCGGTTATGTGATCTTCAAGAACCGCGTTGAAGTTACGCCGGATCTTGTTGAAGAGGTGCGCCAGCACGTGGCGACCAAGATCGGCCCTACCGCTCGGCCCAAAGCCATCGTCCCGGTCCCTGATCTACCCAAGACCCGAAGCGGCAAGATCATGCGGCGTCTGCTGCGTGACGTTGCCGAGGGTCGAAAACTTGGAGATACAACGACGCTGGCCGACGCATCCGTCGTCGACGAGATCCGTGAGCGTGCGGAGGCGGCGCCCCAGGAGGATTGACAATCACGAGCGATCATTCACCTGCCGGACCCCGTGGCTAGAGCACACATGCACATTGGTTCTTTCGGATCATGATGGGCGATGCCTTCTTGACTACGGTCGATACCGCGAGTTCAAGCAAAGAGATTGTTGGCCATCGAATCGAGCGATGTGGGAAATGCAGTGGGAGACATGCCGATGCACCAGAAATTCGAGAGACAAGGGCTTTGGATGCGACCTGAAGGTGGTGGGACAGTTCGTTCATCAATGACCAGACCGACTTCGATACCCGGTGTGGTTGTTCTGGTTGTAGCAATGCTGGCGGCAACGCTGGCATTGGGAACACCAAGTTTCTTCGAGCCAGCCGGAGCAGATGAACCTACGGTCACGGTTTCGATTGTCGCCAGAAGCAAGATCGCAACTCCCACGGCTATTACCCAAGGCCCTGACGGACACATGTGGTATGCGAACGAGGGTTCGATCGGTCGGATCAGTCCGGTTGGTGCAATGTCGAGTTTTCCGGATCCGAGCATTACGAGCCCGCAGGGAATTTCACCCGGCTCAGACGGAAACCTGTGGTTTACCAACTACGACTCGATTGGTCGTGTCACCCAAGGGGGTGTGGTGTCCAAGTTCACGGACCCCACAATTGAACGACCTTGGGGGATCACACTGGGCCTGGACGGCAACATCTGGTTCACCAACAATGACAACGACTCGATCGGGCGCATCGCGCCTGACGGTACGGTGTCCAATTTCACCGATCCATCGATCGGACGACCGTATGGAATCACGACAGCGCTCGATGGAAGTCTCTGGTTCACCAATTACGCGAACAACTCGATCGGCAAGATCACCACTTCGGGGACCGTTTCGAATTTCACCGATCCAAGCATCGCCCGCCCAACCGGTATTGCCACGGCACCGGACGGAAGCCTTTGGTTCACCAATCTCACATCAGGCTCGATCGGGCGGATCACCACCGACGGCACGGTGTCCAACTACACCAACCCGAGTATCAGCTTCCCTCAGATAATCACCGCCGGACCTGACGGCAACATGTGGTTTGTCAACAATGATTCAGTTGGAAGAGTCACTCCCGCCGGCGTGGTTACAAATTTCCCGGTAACTGGCACTGAGTTTCCATACGGTATAGCTGCAGGCCCAGACGACAATCTCTGGGTCACCGGCACGGATGCTATTTCACGGGTAACAACCGGTGGTGAGGTCACCAACTTCACGGACATCGGTATTTCCGGGCCGCAAAGGCTCATCAAGGGCACAGACGGAAACATCTGGTTCACGAACTCGAACAACAACTCGATCGGTCGCACAACTCCTGCTGGTGTCGTTTCGAAGTTCACCGATGTGACCATCTCGTACCCCGATGGAATCACCCTGGGTCCCGACGGGAACCTGTGGTTCACAAATGCCTTCAATAATTCCATTGGACGGATCACGCCCGATGGAACAGTTTCGAACTATCCGGATCCAAAGATCTTCGGCCCGCAAGGAATCGCAACCGGTCCCGATGGGAACCTGTGGTTTACAAACTCCTGGGACACCTCTATCGGGCGGATCACGCCCGACGGCACGGTGACGAAATTCCCAGATGCAACAATCGATGCGCCGAATCGGATCACCTCAGGTGACGACGGCAACCTCTGGTTTACCAACAGCGGCAACAATTCCATTGGGCGGATCACACCTGACGGCACGGTGTCCAACTACACCGATCCGAGTATTGACAACCCCCGTGACATCGTCCGCGACCTAGACGGCACCCTTTGGTTTACAAA
>CAYQFM010000084.1:0-4934 GCA_964416735.1 uncultured Iamiaceae bacterium
CGACCGGTCGGATCATGTCGGGCGGAATCGACACCGGCGCCCTTTACCCGCCCAAGAAGATCTTTGGTGCCGCACGCAATACCGAAGAGGGTGGTTCGCTGACCATCCTTGCAACGGCACTTGTGGAGACCGGATCAAAGATGGACGAGGTCATCTTCGAGGAGTTCAAGGGCACGGGTAACATGGAGTTGCGTCTGGATCGCCGTCTAGCTGAGCGACGGATCTATCCGGCTATAGATGTTGATGCCTCATCGACTCGCCATGAAGAACTGCTCTTCGATAACAAGCAACTCCAGATGGTCTGGAAGTTGCGCAGGGTCCTTTCCGGATTGGCAGAGGGCAAGCCCGGCGCGGGTCTGGAGATGCTCATCGACCGTCTCGACCAGTTCAGAGACAACGACAAGTTCCTGGCTGAGATTTCACAATCGCAGGCGTGAACCGTCAGCACCGGTTAGCGCCGAGTTCCCGAATTCGGCCTCGCCGGGTAATCTGGAGAACCCGGTAGTTGCATCTACACACGAATCGACCACTACGAATCGTCCATCACGAACCGAGTACGGAGTTCCAATGAAGGCTGATATCCATCCCAACTACATAGAAGCCAACGTTCACTGTTCGTGTGGCAACACCTTCACCACCCGTTCGACCAAGGACAAGCTCAGCGTTGAACTCTGCAACGAGTGCCATCCGTTCTACACGGGCAAGCAGAAGCTGGTGGACACCGGTGGACGTATCGACCGGTTTGAGCGTCGCTATGGCAAGCGCCGCAACAAGTCCTGACCTGATACTCAATCCGACCACTCTGCTCGGGGCCTGAACCATCGATCGGCAACAACGCTCCAAGCTTCTCGCAGCGAAGCTGCGCGCCTTGGTGTCGACGGTTTACCCGGTCGGTGCGCCCAATGATCTGATAGCGGGGTCATCGACATTTCCCGGCGGCGCCGGGTTGGTCATCGATGGTTCCGGCTGGTTTCTGGCCGACGGGGCTCCGGAACGGTCGTTGGGTCGAGCGCTCGCATGGGCGCATAAGAACGATGTCGAGGATCTGAACGTCATCGTTGATGAAGGTGGGGGTGTGGTGGCGCGTCGTGCCGCTCAGTTCGCACGTGCACCCCGAGTCTTCCGTGTGGACGGCGGCACTCTGGTGTCCGCCGAGATTGTTTCGCAAACACCCAGTGCGGAACCGCCGAGCGAAGCACTTGACCTGGTTCCGCTACTCGCCGAGGCGGGCGTCGAGATCGTCATAGAACACGGTGTGGTGCGAGGGGAGATCCTGGGCCTCGAGGTTGCCAGGATCGTGATCGATGCTGTCGACGGGCCTCGGGTCGAAGTGGGTGTGGGGCGACATGACCGTGAGGCTTTCGCCATGGTGCATGGTGACGTACCAGCACCGAAGGCTCTTGCATCGGTGGTGGAAAGCGTGCGCCTACACCGACGTGCCGGCCCCGACGGTGGAGTGCCGGAGCACCCTCTTGGACGCATGGCTTCCGAGCGGTGGCTGCGCAAAGTCCTTGTGGATCAGCCCGAGCGCATTGGGACCGTTGCGCTCGAAGCCGTTGAGTCAATTGTCGAGCGCGAACGTGTGGACGAGGCGGTTCCTGCAATAGCCGTGGGTACAGGAGTAAGTGGAGCACCCGTGGTCGTTGTCTGTTCGACTGGCATAGACCTTGACCTGGTACCCACCGCAGCAGATGCTCGTATCACCTACGGACCGGATGCCGACCTGTTCCTCGTGTTGCCCGAGCGCGATGCACACCCGGTTACCAGGACACTCTCCGACGCGCTGATTCGCCCCGGTGCGATGATCGCCGTTTCACCTGACTGGCGTTCCTGGTAGTGGTTGGCCTGACGTCAATCGGCATTCGCGAGTAGGGAGGTTGGCCGCTCGAGCCCGGCACGGTGTTACGAGGTGGACGATGAACCACGTGCTTGTGCCAGTGGCCGCTATGGGTGGAGCCATGATCCGGGTGATGAAACGGGTTGGAGCATGGCAGCGCCAGCCCGAACTTGTCGGTTGACGCGGACGGTTAGCCTTGAGGTCGTGATTGGCCGCTTGGACGAGTTGGAGAAAGAACATTCCGACGTGGAGATGCGTCTCAGCGACCCTTCTGTCATCGCTGACCACAAGCGTTATTCGGAGATGACGCGGCGGTACAAGGAACTTGACGAGATCGTGGTTCGGATTCGCCGGAAGCGGGCCGTTCGCGAGGATCTCGAGGTCGCCAAGGAGTTGTACGCCGAAGCGGGAAGTGAGGACCGAGAAGCGCTGCGGGTTGAACTCGACCTGGCCGAGTCGGAGATGTCCCGTCTCGACGACGAGATTCGTGTCCTGCTGATTCCGAAGGATCCAAACGATGGCCGCAATGTGATCGTTGAGATCCGTGGAGCCGAAGGTGGAGAAGAAGCCAACTTGTTCGCCAGAGATCTCTTCGGGATGTACCAGGGTTACGCGGTGCGTCAGGGGTGGAAGTTCGAGGTTCTGGGCTCATCGCCATCCGACCTCGGAGGCTTCGCTGACGTCACATTCGTCCTGTCGGGTGACGGGGCATGGAGTCACATGAAATACGAGGGTGGTCCACACCGGGTGCAACGGGTTCCGGTCACCGAGTCGCAAGGTCGGGTTCACACATCGTCGGCCGCCGTTACGGTGATGCCCGAGGCTGATGAGGTCGAGGTGGACATAGACCCCAATGACCTTCAGGTCGACGTATACAGATCGTCAGGCCCGGGAGGTCAGTCGGTCAACACAACCGACTCGGCTGTTCGGATCACCCACAAACCCACGGGCCTGGTCGTTGCCATGCAGGACGAGAAGAGCCAGATCCAGAATCGTGCAAAGGCGCTTCAAGTGTTGCGGGCCCGGTTGCTTCAGCGAGAACAGGAAAAGCGTCAAGCCGAAGAGTCAAGTGTACGAAAGGGCCAGGTGGGCGGTGGCGGTCGTTCCGAGAAGATCCGCACCTACAACTTCAAGGAGAACAGGGTTACGGATCATCGCATCGGCCTGACTCTCTACAAGCTCGACAAGGTTCTCGACGGTGAACTCGACGAGGTGGTGGACGCACTGGTGGCCGACGAACGTGGTCGCCAGCTTGCCGATGACGAACCATCCTGAGCCCGTGACTTCAGGTGATGACGATGCCGGGACTGTTGCCTGGCGGAGCTTGGTGGCCGAAGCGACAGAGAGGCTGAGCGATGCCGGTTTCGAAAATGCATCTGGTGATGCGCGTCGAATAGTCGAACGGGCTTCTGGGGTTGAAGGTGCCGAATACGTGGTCATGCTCGATGATCTGGCAACTGGGCGAGGAGTTCATTTCTTCGATCTGATGCTGCAACGGCGTCTTGTCGGTGAGCCGCTTCAGTATGTGTTGGGTCGCTGGGCGTTCCGAACCCTTGATCTGTTCGTCGACCCTCGCGTGTTGATCCCTCGGCCGGAGACAGAGGTGGTTGCGGGTCATGCAATCGACGAATTGGAGCGGCTACGGACACTCCGAGGTAGCCGAGACCGTCTCATAGCGGTGGACCTGGGAACAGGATCCGGAGCTATTGCTCTATCACTTGCTTCCGAGTGTCCCGGCGTGGACGTGTGGGCAACGGACAGATCGCAAGACGCACTTGGGGTTGCCAGGGCGAACCTGGCCGGACTCGGCCCGGGTGCCACCAGGGTCCGGCTGAGTGCGGGCTCTTGGTTCACTGCGCTTCCGGAGCAATTGCGTGGGGCTGTGGACCTGATCGTCTCAAACCCGCCGTATGTCGCAGAGTCCGAATCACTTCCCGGTGAAGTCGTGAATTGGGAGCCCCGTGACGCACTGTTCGCGGGACTGGCGGGGACCGAGGCGCTTGAACTCATTGTCGCTGGCGCTCCCGATTTTCTGAGTCGGCCAGGGACCTTGGTTGTCGAACTGGCGCCGGGTCAGGGTCGTGTCGTTGCATCTGTGGCACGGGAGTACGGATTCAACGAGATAATCGGTTTCCGTGATTTGGCCGGTCGTGAGCGGGGCCTGATCGCCAGGTTCGACTGACACGCGGATGCTGACCGGGTGTCCGATTTGGTTGGGCAGCCGTGAGTCAACTGCCGTCGGTGGGTGGCGATGGTGGGGTCTGACCCTGTGTCAATGCAACGGTGCTCACGAGGCGATCGAACTGCGGATGATCCGGGTAGACCGACGTCGACTGGATGACGTACAGAAAATCTCCCGCAAGCACGAAGAGTGACCGCTGCTCAGCGGTCTTGCCCAGATACTTACCCATGTTCTGCTCTACGAGACGTGCCGGATGACCCGCAAAGGAAGTTTCTTTCTGGCTCTTGATTTCGAATCCGCTGTCCTGGGCCCAAGCGGTAGCGAGACGTTCGAGAAAGTCGTTGTCGGTCTCTTCGCCCTGATCGCCCTGGCGGACGATGCTGCCGCCAGCGACAGAGAGTTCGGTTTCGGATCCGATCTTGACCGCCACCGTTTCCATCTTCGCCCCGGCCGTATTGAACGGGATATTGCGATTGACGGGATCTCCCGGCATCTGTGCGGTGAATGATCCGTCCGTCGCAGCCACGGGATGCCAGCCGTCGACCTTGTTGCCCTCGAGACCGGGAATCGCATCCCGGACCTTGTTCGTGAACTTGTTTTCGGGCACCAAACCGAGAACGAGGGCGATGATGGCAATCACCACGACGCCGCCGATTGCCATGAGCATCAGGCCCCCGAGGCCTTTCTGTTTCGCCGAAGATTGGCGCACACCGCCGATGTTCTCGGGAACTGCGGACGCTGAGACCATGCTCTGCCCGCACAGCCTGCACTTGGTCGGTTTGTCCTTGTGTGATGCACCACAGACAGGGCATTTGTACTTTGCCATTCACCAGACGCTACTCATCGCACGCCGACCGCGCTCGCACCGGTCCGGGTCGTCGTCACTACAATCCGCCCATCGACTTCCTCGTGGTG
>CAYQFM010000084.1:4944-9204 GCA_964416735.1 uncultured Iamiaceae bacterium
ATCTGCCGCTCCCCGATGGCCGAGGGGCTGTTTCGCCATCGGATCATCGACATCGATCCTGGTTCTCGTGTGGGGTCTGCCGGCACCGTTGCCGATGGGCGTCCAGCTTCTGATCATGGCGTGGCGGTCATGCGGCGCAGAGGAATCGACATCTCTCGCCACAGCAGTCGATTGCTCACGAGCGAGATGATTGCTGACGCAGACCTCGTGATCGGAATGGCGCGGGAGCACGTACGTGCATCGGTTCTGCTCGACCAGTCGTCTTACAGCCGCACTTTCACACTCAAGGAACTGGTGAGACGAGCAGATTCCGTCGGAGGTCGACGTACCGGTGAGTCTCTCGACGAGTGGTTGACGCGCCTTCACGAGGGCCGGCAGCCGAGCTCACATCTGGGAACATCCCTCGAGGATGACATCATGGACCCCATGGGTATGCGAAAACGTGTTTACGAGCGCGTCGCAAATGAGATTTCGGACCTGGTCGATTCGTTGACCGGGTTCATCTGGGCGGATCCGCCCCAAGTTGACCAACTCGAGAGTGGAGCAAACCGGTGACCTGGCCGACCGACAATGACGACGAACTGTTCGACCTCATCGACAGAGAGGTACATCGTCAGAACACGACCCTTCAGCTGATTGCATCGGAGAACTTCGCGTCCCCGGCCGTGCTCGCTGCCACGGGGTCCGTGCTCACCAACAAGTACTCCGAGGGTTATCCCGGCAAGCGTTACTACGGTGGAAACGAGATCATCGATCTCGCCGAGGACTTGGCTCGAGATCGCGTCAAAGCCCTGTTCGGCGCGGATCATGCAAACGTCCAACCTCATTCCGGGGCCAATGCCAACATGGCCGTCTACCTGGCACTTCTCAACCCGGGCGACAAGGTGCTGGGTATGCGACTCGACCAGGGTGGGCATCTCACCCACGGGTCGCCGGTCAACATGAGTGGGATCCTCTACGACTTCGTCGCCTACGGGGTGACCGAGAGCGACGAACGCCTCGATTACGACCAGATCCGGGATCTAGCCAGGGCTGAACACCCCAAGTTGATCGTGGCCGGTGCAACCGCGTACCCCCGGATAATCGACCCTGTACCGCTTCGCGAGATCGCCGACGAGGTGGGTGCTCTGCTCATGTTCGATGCGGCGCACATTGCCGGGTTGATCGCCGGTGGTCAGCATCCGAATCCGGTGCCGTACGCCGACATCGTCACCTTCACCACCCACAAGACGCTCAGAGGCCCGCGTGGAGGTTGCATTCTGGCGCGTGAAGAACACGCCAAGGCGATCGACAAGGCCGTCTTCCCGGGCCTGCAAGGGGGGCCGCTGGAGCATGTGATTGCGGCCAAGGCCGTAGCTTTCCGTGAGGCTTCGCTTCCCGAATTCTCGGATTATGCCGCCCGCATCGTGGCCAACTCACGGGCACTGGCCGAGGCGCTGGCACACGAGGGTTTCAGGCTTGTTTCAGGCGGGACCGACAATCACCTGATGCTCGTCGACCTGCGTGCGTTCGACGGGGAACTCACGGGCAAGGTTGCCGAGGCAACCCTCGACCGGGCGGGAATCTCACTCAACAAGAACACGATTCCGGGCGACGAGCGCTCTCCGTTCGTGACCAGCGGGGTCCGGATCGGGACACCCGCCGTCACCACGCAGGGCCTGACCGAGCCGGACATGGTCGTGGTTGCCGGACTTATTTCACGTGCGCTTCGGAATCGTGACGACGATGGGGCACTCGCCTCCGTGCGTGAAGAGGTGATTGGGCTCTGCTCAGGTCACGCGCCGTACCAGAATTGACCCAATGCCATCGTTGGCTGCGTACGCGGTCGTCTTCGGGGTTGCAGCGCTCTGTACTTTCGCGCTCACTCCGCTGATCCGACGCCTGTCGTTCCGGGTCGGGGCTGTCGTCCGACCCGACGAGCGCAGAGTGCACGAGAGGCCGACGCCTACGCTGGGCGGCGTTGCGATGCTGGGCGGGATTCTCGTCGCAATGCTGGTTGCCTGGCAGAGCAACGCATTCACGCAGGTGTTTTCTGATTCGACGGAGCCACTGGGGGTTGTGATTGCGGCGGTGTTGATCATCGCGGTCGGTGTGATCGACGACCTGAAGGACGTATCGGCGCCGGCGAAAATCGCGGGAATCGTGCTGGCAGCCAGCGTTCTGGTTCTTTCCGGTGTGAGCATCCTCGTGCTCCGTATCCCCTTCCTTGACACGTTTGTGCTCTCGGCCGACTGGTCGTATCTGCTCAGCGTGCTCTGGGTGGTCGGAATGGCAAACGCGATCAACCTGATCGACGGTCTCGATGGCCTTGCCAGTGGGATCGTGGGTATTGCCTCGGCTGCCTTCTTTGCCTACGCCTACCAACTCGGCAGTGAGGGCCTGCTCCAGGAAGGCAACGTGGGGCCGTTGCTGGCGGTGATGGCGCTCGGTGTCTGCATCGGTTTCCTTCCGCACAACTTCCACCCTGCACGCATCTTCATGGGCGACGGGGGAGCTCTGTTGTTGGGCTTGATGATGGCAGCGTCGACGATGGTTGTAGGTGGTCGCACCGACCGTCCGGGCAGTGGCCAGTCATTTTTCTTTTTTGCTCCCTTGTTCATCGTCTTCGTCATTCTCGGTGTTCCGATACTCGACACGGCGCTGGCCATCGTGCGCCGGGCCAAACACAGGACAGGTGTTGCCACAGCCGACAAGGATCACCTGCACCATCGTCTCGTCAGACTGGGCCATGGCCACCGCCGTAGCGTGCTCATCCTCTGGGCGTGGACAGCACTCTTGGCAGGCGGGGTCCTACTTCCCATCTACACGGGCAGAGGCGATGGTCTGGTGCCGCTCGGGATCCTGGCTCTGGGGCTGCTCCTGATAACCGTGCTGAGGCCGTCACACAAGGCCGGCAATGGCGAAAATGGCGACAACGGCGACCGCGACACCGGTGGCAGCAACGCCACCGACGGACATGGTCGGAGTGTAGAAACCGACGACTCCGTGGACCTGATCATCGAGAGCATCATCGCTCCGATCGGCGGGGAACCAACTGTCGGTGTGGACAATGCCCTTGGCGACAGCGGGTGAATTTGCCCGTGATCCGACCGAACATCTAGCTTGCGAAGAGTTTCACAAGCGCTGGTTCCGGAATCAGCGCGGACACGATCGGGTTCGGCGAGTGGACGTATCGCAACGACGCGAGATGACTCAGGAAATGTACCGCAACAGCGGTGGATTCGAGCTTGCCCTCGGCCCTGCCCTCATGGGCCTGATTGGCTACCTGATCGACCGCGCGGCGGGAACAGTGCCGGTGGCGACGATTGTCTTGGCAGTCGCTGGTCTGGTTGGTGTCTGCATAAAGCTGTATTTCGGCTACAAGGCCGAGATGGAGTGTCATGAAGCGAATGCGCCTTGGGCGAGGCACTCGTGAACGATCTGGGCGCAGCGGCAGTTCCGCCGGCAATTGACGCTCCAGAGCCCGAACTGGTGCGCGACATGCTCCGTCGAGCGGTTTGGGTGGCACCGGTGGCAATCGCTGCCTTCGGCATTGTCTGGGGTGTGGCGGGTGCATTGTCGACCGCGTATGCAATTGCGCTCGTCGTTGTGAACTTCGTGATAGCAGCGGCGCTTATGAGTTGGGCGGGAAGAATCTCGTTCGCTCTGATGGGTGGCGTGGCCATGTTCGGGTTCCTGCTGCGCCTCGGCATCATCTTCGCTGCCGTGCTGCTGGTGAAGGACGCCTGGTGGGTCTCACTGGTTCCGCTGGGCATCACGATCATCCTGACCCACCTGGGTCTTCTCTTCTGGGAGATGCGGTACGTCTCTGCGACCCTCGCGTTCCCCGGTCTCAAGCCCCAAGCAAGTAATTCCCCTGTCCAACATGAGACGTTGTCGAAGGAGTCGACTGTCCCGTGATCTTCGGTCTCGAGTTTCCACCGATCGAGAACATTGTCGAATGGCCGAACATATTCGGTCCCGATGGTTCCTGGTACGGCTTCAACAAGATTGCCGTCATCAATGTGATCGCCGTTGTGGTCACGACCCTGATCTTCATTTTGGGTTCCAAGGGTTCACTTGTTCCCAAAGGTGTCCAGAACCTGGTCGAGTCAGCCGTCGGGTTCATCCAAGATGGCATCATCATGGAGACGATCGGCGCCGACGGCATCCGCTACCTGCCGTATCTGACCAGCCTCTTCTTCTTCATTCTCATCGGCAACCTGTTCGAGATCATCCCGTTCTTCCACATGCCTGCAAATGCCCGCATGGCAAACCCGG
>CAYQFM010000085.1:0-9178 GCA_964416735.1 uncultured Iamiaceae bacterium
ACTCGCCTTCGTATTCGAGAGCCAGCCACGCCTCGACCCGCAGATGCCACCCAAGGTCGGGAGCCACGACCTCGATGCGGTAGAGCGGTCCCGCCCAATCTGCGACGACCAGGCCGGTTTCTTCGACGACCTCTCGTGTCAGCCCGGTGAGGAGGTCTTCGCCGTGGTCGATGACGCCTCCCGGAGGTGTCCAGTCGACGTGACCTCCATCGCGGCGATTCTGTACGAGCAAGAGTCCCCCGGGACCTTCGATCACCGCTCCCCCGACTCTCCATTCATGCATACCGAAAGTCTGCCCCCATTCGCACTTACATGCCCGGACCAGCATGCTCAGACCCGCGTTCTCGGACCAGCGTGCTCAGACCGTCAGGGTCACCAGCGCCAACGTGTGGTCAGCCGGTCACGGGTGGACGGCCACTCGCCAGGCGCCGCAAAGGGAAAATGAGTCTGTCCCGCAGACCCCACCACGTAACCAGCAGAAGAGCCTCGACGACGATACGAGACGACATCTTCGAAGCACCCCTCTGGCGTTCGCCGAATGTGATCGGCACCTCGACGATGCGGCCGCCCAGACGCTTGACGGTATACGCCATCTCGATCTGGAAGCCGTACCCATCTGCCCGGACAACATCCAAGTCCACCCTGCCCAAGACGTCGGCGGCGTAAGCACGGAAGCCAGCGGTTGAATCCCGCACCTTCAGCCCGAGCACTATTGCCGCGTAGCGATTGCCACCCTGAGAGATGACCCGCCGTGACCACTTCCACTCTGGCACGGCACCGCCCGGCACATAACGTGAACCGATCGCAAGGTCGGCTCCGGTCTCGACCGCACCGATGAGCGATGGAAGGGCGGCCGGATCATGCTGCAGGTCGGAGTCCATCTCCACAAGCACTTCGTATCCGTGTTCGAGGCCGTATCGGAATCCAGCTCGATAAGCCGAACCCAGTCCCGACTTCTGTTCACGCCGCAGGACGGACACCCCGCCGTGCTCTTCGCCCCAAGCTTCGGCCATGTCGGCTGTTCCGTCAGGACTCCCGTCATCGACCACCAACACCTCAGACGTGGGTGTGGCGGCACGAATCCTGTCGAGAACCTCGAGAATGTTCTCCGCCTCGTTGTATGTGGGCAGCACTATCAGAGATCGCACGGGACGCGACACTAAAGGCACCGGATACGCCGTTGGTAGTCAGCCCCGACAACAGACCCTCTACGATGCACGGAATGACAGATTCACACTCCGGAACCTCCCCGGGACCCCCAAAGAGGTCTTTGGAAAGCTCCCCGACTCGGCTGACAGCACTTCCTTCGGTTGGCGCACGTGTATTCGCATTCATCTGCATCGCCGTTGCCGGTGCAGCGGGCGCCATCATCGGTTACGCGTTCGTCGACCTGCAGTGCAGGGGCAACTGCACCATCCAGACCGGGCTGGCCACATTCGTGGGCGGCGCAGGGGCCGCAATCGGAACGTCAGTGGTCGTCGTGCTCACCATGCGGGCCATGGGCGAATGGAAAACCATCAAGTCGACGGGCCAAGCCCCTATTGGCGACACAGATACCGCCGGTGAGACGGTGGCCGAGCGCCAACCACGCGTCCGCTGACCACCGAATTCAGCATCGGATTCGTCATCGAATTCATCGTCTGATCAATTGCCTTATCAGTTTTCGACGTCACCTGAGAAGCAGGACCCGGAACCCTTCGGCAAGCGCCATCCCAACCTCCGCCCCCGCACTGACAGCGCGACGCCTGACCACCTCACCGACCAGTTGCGGATCGTCTCCGACCTGGGTTTGGTGACAGAGAAGGGCCTCGATCTTGGATTCGACCGTGGGGGCTATGTCGATCCACGTATCGGGCTGGAGCGTTCCCGAGAGGTAGACCGCATCGACGTGATGAGGCGCGCCGGCCGTCGGAAAATAGAGCGGACTGGCCGCTGCCGGGGTACAGGCATCCAGCACCGCAAACCCGATCTCGCGGTGGTCACGATGATTGACATAGCTGTTGCCGAAGAGCACCGCCGTCGGATCCGGACACATGACCGCGTCAGGCTTGAGAGAACGGATGCGGGCCACCAGTTGTTCGCGTAATTCGAGGGTGTTGTCCAACTCGCCATCGGGATAACCGAGGTTCTCGTGTCCGGCCAGTCCCATGATCCGAGCAGCTTCATCCGCCTCTCCGGCCCTGACCGCCGCCAGCAACTGCGGATCAGCCGCGGGATCACTCGTGCCCTTGTCGCCCTTGGTGCATATCACCAGGTGGACCGAAGCACCTGCCCGGGCCCAGCGAATAAGCGTGCCACCACACGAGACTTCCGGGTCATCGGGATGTGCGTAAACGGCAAGGACCCTCTCGGGGACCCATCCGTCCCCACCGGGGGTGTCGCCGGACATTGCGCCACCCTAACAACCACAACGCAGACACAATCGACGTTGCACGCTCCGGAGCACGATGAAATACGCCGGAGCTCTATAGGCCCACGCCGGGGCACAATGGAACCATGTCGCAGCACCGGCACCACACAGCAGAATCAAGTACCGGAAGAGACTCAGGGCCGGACGCTCCAGACATCGATCCGACCGAGTTGTTGGAACTCGCCACCTCTCTCGCCGAACAGGCTGGCCAACTGCTCCTCGACGGACTCGGAGAGGTCCGGATGAGCATTTCGACAAAGAGTTCGTCCACCGACATGGTGACCGAGATGGACCGTGCATCCGAAGCGTTGCTCGTCGATGGAATCCTCTCCGTCCGTCCGAACGACGCCATTCTCGCCGAAGAAGGCTCGGACAAAGACGGCTCTTCCGGGGTCCGGTGGGTCATCGACCCGCTGGATGGAACCACCAACTACCTCTACAGCCACCCGGGTTTCGCCGTCTCGGTTGCCGCAGAGATCCTGGGCGAAGCCGTGGCTGCTGTGGTGGTGGATCCGATGGCGGGTGATGTGTTCACGGCGCTGAAGGATTCGGGTGCTTCGAGAAACGGCCACCGCATCACGGCATCACCACAGACTCAACTCTCCCACGCTCTGGTTGCAACCGGATTCAGTTACGACCCGTCTAGACGAGTGAGCCAAGCAGGGGTCGTTACGGCAATGATCGCGAGCGTGCGTGACATCAGAAGGATGGGCGCCGCGGCTGTCGACCTCTGTTCGGTGGCCTGCGGGCGTGTCGACGCCTACTACGAACGGGGCCTTCAACCATGGGACCATGCCGCCGGCGTCCTGATCGCACGCGAAGCGGGTGCGGTGGTCGGCGACCTCTACTCTGGTCCGGCTTCTGGCGACTTCTGCTTGGCCTCCGCGCCGGGGATCTTCGATGAACTCAGGAAGAAACTGCGCGAGGTCGGAGCTCAGGAACCTTGATCATCAGCACGCTCGAGCGTGCCCAACGCGCACGGTAATTGTTGGATTTCCAGAAATTCCCCGGGTATGTGCACATTGAGCGCCCGGATGAGGCACGATGGCCGGAATGGGTACACGCATCCTTACCGTCGAAGACGATGAGCGAATCCGCACAGCGGTCAAGATGGCCCTCGAAGACGAGGGCTGGGTTGTCGAGGAAGCCGACACCGGCGAAGCTGCCTTGGAGGCCTTCAAACGAACCCCGGCCGATGTGGTTCTGATCGACATCATGCTTCCGGGGATTGACGGATTTGCCGTATGCAGCGAGATCCGCCGTATGAGCGATGTGCCGATCGTGATGGTCACGGCTCGCGCCGACACTCACGACATTGTCGGTGGTCTCAATGCGGGGGCGGACGACTACCTGACCAAACCATTTGCGCCCAAGGAACTGTCGGCGAGGATCCGCGCCCTATTGCGTCGGGCCCGGACCACAGACCACGGTATTGCGCATCTGCGCTTCGGGGATCTGGAGATCATCCCTGACGAGGGCATGGTCCTGCGTGACGGTAACGAGGTCCACCTGACCAAGACCGAGTTCCGCTTGCTCGTCGAATTGGCCTCCAACCCCGGCCGCGTATTCAGTCGTGAAGTCCTCCTGGAGCGGGTCTGGGGTTACGGCTACTTCGGTGACGGTCGCCTCGTGGACGTTCACGTCAGGCGCCTTCGCACGAAAGTGGAAGGGGACCCTGCCAACCCACGCCATGTCGTGACGGTGCGGGGCCTGGGCTACAAGCTCCAGACCTGAGACTGCAGTTCACGTGGCACGCAAGAACAAGAGTCCCCGCACCGGCGTCGAGGATCCAAAACGACGTCGTTTTCAGGTGGGGCTTCGGGCACGCCTCACCTTCAGCTACGCCATCGGTGTCGCCGTTCTCTCATCTGTACTCTCGCTCGTCGCATTCGGTCTCACCCGTGAGAACCTGCTCACTCAACGAGAGTCGGTTTCAATCAACCAGGCGGTTCGCAACGCTGGCACCGTCAGCGAACAACTCGATTCAAACCTGGATCCAAATGCAATAGGTCAGGTAATCATCTCATCGCTCCCCAGCCCATCCGGCGCCCAGACCGGATTGCAGTACAGGGGCACTTGGTATGCGAAGAACTCACTGAAGTTCAGCGAGGATGACATTCCCCAGTCGTTGACCGACATGGTCGGCCAGAACAGGGCCGGCCGCGCGCTCACCAACCTCGATGGCATCCCCACCATCGTCGTTGGCATCCCACTTCCGGCCATCAGCGCCGCCTACTACGAGGCGGCACCTCTCGAAGAGGTCCAGCGGACGCTGGACGGTATGGCTATTTCACTCCTTGGTGCTTCCGCATTCACAACTGTCGCCGGTGCAATGATCGCCTACTGGGCAGCCCGTAGAACCTTCACCCCACTACTCGATGTCGGCGACGCAGCGCACGCAATTGCCTCCGGGAATCTCGACACACGGCTCCGGACTGGCAAGGACCCCGACCTCGACCTCATCTCGGTGCCGTTCAACGAAATGGCACAGACACTGCAAACACGAATCGAGCACGACGCGCGTTTCGCGTCCGAAGTGAGCCACGAACTCAGATCACCACTCATGACGGTTGCCGCATCCGTTGAGGTGCTCGAGAACTCGCGGGACGATCTGCCAGAGCGGGCGCGTACTGCGCTGGACCTGCTGTCGGCAGACGTAGACCGGTTCCAGCAACTCGTCGAGGACCTGCTTGAGATCTCGCGGTTCGACGTGGGTGCTGTGAAACTACATCTCGAAGAAGTCCTGGTTGCCGAGATGGTCAGCCAGGCGGTCGGCGTGCTTGGCGCAGATGCCATCCCCGTACAGTTCGACGACGACGTGGCGGCGGTGATCATCCGGGTGGACAAGCGACGCTTCGCACGTGCGCTCGCAAACCTCATCGATAACGCAGACAAGTACGCGGGCGGGGCGACAGCGGTCATCATCGAACGGACGGACGACCTCGTCCACATCATCGTGGAGGACTCAGGACCCGGCATCACCGAAGACGAACGGGGGATCATCTTCGGCCGCTTCTCGCGTGGTAGCACCAGTGGAAATCGCTCATCGGACAGCGGCGTGGGCCTGGGCCTCGCACTGGTGGAAGAACACATCCGTCTCCATGGCGGGCGTGTCTGGGTTGAAGATCGCAATGACGGTGAACCGGGCGCCCGCTTTGTCGTCGAGCTCCCGGTGGCTGACCTACCTCCGGACGACGGTGGTGACATCATGGCCGCGGACGAATTGGTGTGATCATGACGAAACACGGGAATCTGAGCCGGATCATCCCCACATTCATCGCCCTCATCGTGCTGGTCGCGAGCGCGTGCAGCATCCCGACCGACGACCGCGCGCATGAGATTCCTCCGGACGTCATCGGATCCTTGAGTCAAGCTCCATCATCCACCACAACGTCGACAAGTGCACCTGCAGGCTCACGACGTGAGACCCTTTATCTGGTCAGAACGGGCGACCCGGCAATCAGCGGCTCGGGAACCCTTGAACCTGTCCTGGTCGACATACCCGACACCAACAACATCGACGACCTGCCCCGGGTGGTCATCGAACGGTTGATCTCCCTATCGCCCGCCGACATCGGTCAGAGCGGATCCGTGAACGCCATCCCCAAGGGCACGCGGGTCAGCCACGCAACCGTTGATGACGACGGCGTCCTCAACCTGGATCTCAGCGGGCTCTCAGAGATCGAGAGCGCCCTCCAACGACTCGCAGTCGCCCAGGTCGTGTTCACGGTCACGGGCCTCACGAATTCACCCGTGAGAGGAATTCGGTTCTCGGTTGATGGAAACCTTGCCGCCGTGCCGGTCGAAGAGGGAACCAAGGCGGCTGGCGATGTGGTCACCAGAAACGATTACCCGAAGATGCGTGATCAGGTGCAATCGCTGGAACCGGTCACCGGCGCCGACTGAATCGACGATTGCTGCCAGACGCTGTTCGTACTCAGAGAAGGCCCTAGCCCCCAAAGAAGATCTCAGCCACGCCGTGGTACAAATCGGGATCGACGAGCTTGAGGGTACCGACGGCCTCTGAAAGCGGAACCCGCACTATGTCACCCGACTGCAGGGCGACCATCGTGCCGAATGCTCCATCGTGAACCGCATCGATAGCGGCAATTCCGAAACGTGTCGCTAGCACCCGATCGAATGCCGTCGGTGTTCCACCACGCTGGACATGGCCCAAGATGGTGACCCGGGTCTCGAAGCCGGTCCGATCCTCTATTTCCTCCGCAAGAGCGCTGCCCACCCCACCCAGGCGCACGTGGCCGAACGAATCCACCTCTCCGGACACCAGGGTCATCGTTCCCTCAACAGGCGTGGCACCCTCTGCCACGACGACGATCGATGCGTAGTCACCCTTCTCGTGGTGTTCGATAATCGTCGCCGCCACATCTTCGATATCGAAGGGCTCTTCGGGAATGAGGATGAGCGACGCTCCCCCGGCAATGCCAGCCCAGGTGGCAATGTGACCAGCGTGGCGACCCATCACCTCGACCACCATCACACGGTGATGCGACTCGGCGGTCGTGTGTAGACGGTCAATCGCCTCCACGGCAATCTGCACGGCAGTATCGAAACCAAATGTGAGTTCGGTTCCGCTCAGGTCGTTGTCAATCGTCTTGGGTACCCCGACAATTGCCACACCAAGATCGTGGAGTTTGTCGGCAACGCCGAGCGTGTCCTCGCCGCCGATCGCGATTACGGCATCGATCCCGAGATCCGAGATCGACTTGCGAGCCGCCTCGACGCCACCGTCGATCTTGAACGGGTTTGTCCTTGACGACCCCAAAATCGTCCCACCGCGAGGCAGCTTTCCGCGGAGTCTCTCCACCGACAGAGGAACTATCTCCCCATCGATCACACCGCGCCAGCCGTCGAGGAAACCAACGATTTCGTCGCCGTGGACGCGTATTCCCTTGCGAACCACCGCACGGATCACCGCGTTCAGGCCGGGACAGTCTCCGCCTCCCGTGAGCATCGCTACACGCATTGGAACCTCCGGAAAATTGGGATGACTCACCCGACTACAGCCGGGTGAGTGCCTTGCGAATATTGCGCACAGCCTGAGAGATCCGCTGTTCGTTCTCGATGAGGGCAAACCGCACGAAGCCGTCACCCCCGGGGCCGAAGCCGACGCCGGGAGAGGTCGCAACGTTCGCCTCACGCACAAGAAGCGAGGCGAACTCGATCGACCCCATCTCCAGGTACGGTTCAGGAATCGGCGCCCAGACAAACATGGTCCCTTTGGGCGGTTCCACCGGCCAGCCGATCCTGTTGAGCCGATCACAGAGGGCATCACGACGTGATTGGTAGATCTCGGTGGCGAGAAGAGGATAATCGGGCATCTCGTTCAGGGTGACCGTCGCTGCAATCTGGATCGGCTGGAAGGTCCCGTAGTCGAGGTAACTCTTCAGCTTGGCCAGGGCCGCCACGACATCGGAGCGACCCACCATGAACGCAACGCGCCAACCCGCCATCGAGAAAGACTTCGTCAGTGAATAGAGCTCGACGGCAACTTCCTTCGCCCCCTCAGCCTGGAGAATCGATGGCGGTCGGTAGCCGTCAAACCCGAGATCCGCATACGCGTTGTCGTGGACGATGACCACCTCGCGTTCCCGGGCAAAGTCCACCACCTTCTGCATGAACTCCAAATCCACACAGGTGGTTGTCGGGTTGTGCGGGAAGGACATGACGACAACGCGGGGCTTCGGCCATGAGTACTCCCACGCTTCACGCAGGCTCTCGAAGAAGTCCACACCGGTCGCAAGAGGAACTTCACGAATATCGGCACCTGCAAACAGGGGTCCGTAGATGTGGATCGGATACGACGGCGACGGTACCAGCGCAGCGTCGCCAGGCTGCAGGAGGGTCCACATCAAGTGTGAGAAACCCTCTTTGGCGCCGATCGTGTTGATCACCTCGGTGTCGGGATCGAGTTCCACGCCGAAGCGACGCAAGTACAGATCGCTGACGGCCTGCCGCAACTTCGGGATACCCCGGCTGGACGAATAGCGGTGGTTGCGGGGGTTGCGAACCGCCTCTGTCAGCTTCTCGACGGCCACCTCAGGCGAGGGGAGGTCAGGATTACCGAAGCCGAGGTCAATTACATCCACACCGGCGTGACGGGCCTCGATCTTCAAAGAATCGATGATCGTGAACACATACGGCGGCAATGACGTGATCCGGCGAAACTCCACGCAGCGAGATTACCCGCTCGAGTTCATCGGTCCTGGCTACGTGTCCGAAGCAATCAGCGCAGCGCCGATCGCTCCCGCTCCTGGGCCGATCCCGGCAAGCTCAATCCGGGCTTCACAACGATGGGCATGACCAACGGGCAGTCCGGCAAACGCTTCGCGCACCGGTTCGACAAGCAGCTTCCCCGCCGCTGCAAGGCCTCCACCGATCACGACCATGTCCGGGTCGTAGATGTTGACCAGATTCGCAAGGCCCAGTGCCACCCAGCGTGCAAACTGGGCCATGACGTTCAAAGACTCCCGGTCGCCCTGCGCCGCCGCTTGCACAACGTGCTCCCCGGCGATCATCTCCACATCGCCATCAACCAATGCCAGGATTGCCCCGGTGCGGCCCGCCGCGGCCGCTTCACGCCCGAGGCGTCCCAATGCGCTACCCGACGCGAACCGCTCCCAACACCCCCGGCGGCCACATGGACACACCGGCCCGACCGGGTCGATGAGCATGTGTCCCATCTCACCGGAATAGCCCGACGCCCCCCGCTGGAGCACGCCTTTGATGACGACTCCCCCGCCAATACCC
>CAYQFM010000086.1:0-9059 GCA_964416735.1 uncultured Iamiaceae bacterium
GGTCAACGAAGCAATCGAGTCGACCGAACGGCTCAACACCTACCTCGACGCCGGCTCCTGAACGACACGGACACCGCCGGGGACCACACGATCAGGGATCATGCGATCAGGGATCATGCGATCAGGGATCAAACGATCGCGAGATTCATGTGGCTTCGAGGATGAGGATGTACATCCCATCCGTTCCCGCCGCCTGAGGCAACAGGAGAGCCCCACGACCAACCCGCCGCCAGGGGGAGCCGGGTGGGTCGAGCGGGGTGAACGACGGGTATTCGACCGCCAAGAACTCGTCTATTCCAAGTGTCTCTTCTCGGCTCAACGTGCACACGCTGTAGATGAGCCGACCACCGGGTCGAACCAGAGCAGCCGCAGCCGCCACCAGGTCACGCTGGAGCGTTGCCAGCCGCCCCACATCTTCGATGCTGACGCGCCATCTTGCATCGGGTCTGCGTCGCAAGGTTCCCAGGCCCGAACAGGGTGCATCGACCAACACGCGGTCGGCACAATCGCTCCGAAACGGTGGATGCAGTCCGTCGGACGCAACCGGGTGGAGGCCCCGTGAACCCAAGGCCTTGGCGTTGTTGGCAATCAGGCCGACACGCGATGGCCTCGAATCGCCGGCGATGACTGTCGCTCCGCTGGCGGCCATCCACGTGGCCTTACCCCCCGGGGCCGCGCATAAATCCAAGACCCTCATGTCGGGTCGGGCGTCGACGGCTTCGGCCACCCACTGCGAGGCGGGATCCTGAATGTATCCGTCACTTCGCCGAGACACCGTGGGAGCAACATTCATCGCCTCCAGGGCACCCACGGCGTCACTTGGTCCCAAATCGGATGTGAGTTGTTCGATCACCCAGTCGGGGTAGCTGAGTCGAGTCGGTTCATCAGGCCAGTCGAGGGGTGCGGTCGCAACCTTGCGAAGAACGGCATTCACGAACCCACTCACCTTCTTCGGCACGGCATCGACGGTGGCACTCACTGCAGCGTGGGGAGGCGTCTCGATGAATGCGATCTGGTATGCGCCAATACGAAGTGCAGCACGAACTAGCGCATCAGGCTCACGCATGACAAAGCGATTGACAATCCAATCACAGGCTCGCTTCATCCTCGTGGTGCCGTAGACCAACTCGGTGACAAAGGCCCTGTCGCGTTCGTCTAGCCCCGAACGCTCCAGTATTTGGGGCAACACGAGGTTGGCGTAAGCACTTTCGGAGTCGATCCGAACCAAAGCATCGATGGCCACCCGGCGGGCATCTGTCTTGGGTGGCGGCTTCGCTGAAGGCTTTCCTGTTGGCTTTCCTGAGGACTTCCTCGACCTGTACCCCTGGTTCATGCCTGTTCTCGGTTCATGACGGTGCCCCGAACCGCTCACCCGGTTTGGGCCGGGTTCCATTGGCCCACGCGCCAGCATCCATCCGGCCCTTGCCTTCGGGCTGAACCTCCAGCAATTCAATCCACGAACCTCCCCCGGCACTCACAAGCACCCGGCCGTGTGCGTGAAAAATCAAACCGGGAACAGGGGCATCAGGGACTCGGCTGAACTCGGCAGCGGTTTCCGGATCACAACGTGTGACCTTCCAGATCTTGAACCGACGATCCCTGAACGTGGTCCATGCATTGCCCAGCCTCACAACCCGAGACAGCTCACTCCCAGATGTCGTCCAATCGAGATGAAGGTCGGTCGTCGTGATCTTCTCGGCGTAGGTGGGTTCGCCAAGCTGCGGTTCCGGTTCGGCCAATCCGTCGGCGAGCGCTTCAACCAGCAGGTCAGATCCGGCCGACACCAGCCGGGCGCGTAGGTCTGTGAGTGTCTCGTCTTCATCGATCGTCAGGCGGGCCGTGGCATAGACCGGACCTGAATCCAGTTCGGGGGCCACGCCCATGAGACACACACCTGTTTCATGATCGCCCGAGAGAATTGCCCTCTCCACCGGAGCAGCCCCACGCCACCGAGGCAGCAGTGAGAAGTGAATGTTGAGCATGGGCAGTGCTTCAAGAATTCGCGTTGGGATGATTCTTCCGTATGCAACTACGACACCGAGGTCCGCTTCTTCGTCGAGCACATCGTCGAGGTTGTCGGTGACCCGCAGACCGAGGCGCAAAGCCTCCGCCTTGACCGGGCTGGGTGCCGTCGCTCCCCCACGCCCCCTGCGTTTGTCGGGGCGCGACACGACCAGCCGCACGTCGTGGCCAGCTTCTACGAGAGCAGCAAGTGGGGCCACTGCCATCTCCGGGGTCCCCATATAGACAAGAGAACGTGGACGGCTCGGCGGGGCAGGGGCTGGAAGCGCGGGGGCCGGGAGTGGTTGATCGCCCGTCAAGGCAGGTGGATGATCGTCGGGGGTTCGTCGGGGTCACGAGAACGGCCGTCACGCATGGCCAATTCCCTCAAAGCCTTGTTGGCCTCTTTGCGCTGTTCGTCCAAGAGGTGCTCGACCATCAACTTGCCTTCCAGGTGGTCGAACTCATGCTGAATAAGTCGGGCGGCAAGTTCGTCGGCCTCTATCTGAACCTCGTTGCCGTCGAGGTCGACACCGGTTACGAAGATCTCCTTGGGGCGGACGATTTCGAAGTACACCCCCGGAATGGACAGGCAACCCTCCTGGAACACCCACTCACCACGGCTCTCCTGTATGACGGGGTTGATCAGGACGCCGGGCTTGTCATCAATTTCGTAGACGAACAAGCGCTTACGAATACCCACCTGCGGAGCGGCGAGGCCGATACCGGGTGCGTCGTACATGGTGGTGAACATGTCGTCCACGAGACGGACCAACTTGGCGTCGATGTCGTCGACATCCTTCGCGCGCTCCTTGAGCACGGGATCGCCGATCACACGGATCGCGTAGGGGGGCATCTCTCAAGGCTAACGGAACGACACAGCTACACCATCTCGAAGCGGTGGGCATTACCGCCGAGAACTACCGTCATGAGGTGGTCAGCGAGCAGCAGGGGCACTATTTCGATCCCGCCCCATCAAGCGCCTCGAAACGCGGTTCGGTGCCGCTCACCCTTGTCGACCTGAACGCCACGCTCACCGTGGACCGGGGCGTCTTCTCGACAGAGAAGGTGGATGCGGGCACACGGTACCTGCTGATGGAAGCACCACGGCCTACGCCGGAGATGCGCAACGTACTCGACCTCGGGTGCGGCTATGGACCAATCGCCATTGCCCTTGCATTGCGTACAGCGCAGGCGGTGGTGTGGGCGGTGGACGTGAACGAGCGTGCGCTGGAGTTGTGCCGACATAATGCCGAGGCCGCAGGTGTGGCAGATCGGGTGCGGGCATGCCATCCCGACGATCTTCCCACCGACATCACCTTCGACGGCATCTGGTCCAATCCGCCAATCCGCGTGGGAAAGGCCGCTCTACATTCGATGCTCGAACGATGGTTGACACAACTGACAAGAGGCGCCCACGCCTACCTGGTGGTGCAGCGCAACCTAGGCTCCGACTCTCTCCAGGGATGGTTGCAAGGTCTGGGATGGCAAGCCGATCGACTCGGATCCAGGGCCGGATACCGCATTCTCGACGTCTCGAAGGGGGCACCCCTGACACGTCATCACGAAGTGGATGTCACGATGGAAGGGCAAACGTCGGACCGACAAACGTCATGAGTGAGCAGACGCGATGGTCGGACAGACGCGAAGGTGGACAGACGCGATGGTGGACAGAAGCGATGGGTAAACAGAAGCCATGAGTAGGCAACTGGGAGGAACCGACCTCAAACGGCTCCATCGTGAGTGGCGGCGTCGCACCAACGCTCGACTCTCGTTGATCCTCGACGGGGTGCAAAGCCCGTTCAACGTGGGTTCGATCTTGCGAAGCGCAGCCGCCTACGGCGTAGGACACTTGTGGCTCACAGAAAACGTTCCGGACCCGGGAAGCACCAAGGTTGCCAAGACCGCACTGGGGTGCCAGCGCTACCTGACTTGGTCGACCGCCGAAACCGGCTCGGCAGCGATCACCGACGCCCGAGCCCAAGGATTTATGGTCATCGGTCTTGAGTTGACCGACAATGCCGTACCCATTCACGAACTGGCAATCGCTGGAGAAACAGGTCTGAGCGACATTTGTCTGGTGGTAGGGCACGAAGACCGAGGGTCGGCCAAGGACACGCTGGCATCATGCGACTCCATCACGTATCTGCCGCTGGTCGGGCGGGTCGGATCATTGAACGTTGCGGTAGCAACGGCAGTCGCACTGGCCGATCTCCGCCGTCAGGACGTGACTGCAGGCCATCAGCACGATCGCAGGGAGCCTTGAAAATGCGAGTGTGCAGCCAGTATTGATCATCGTAAGGTTGGACGACACACTTTTTCCGACGAAGGCGCAGTACTGTTATCTCCATGAGTAACGCAGTCCCGTCGCAGGCTCAACCCCTAGATCTGGGAACATTGCCGCCACGTCGCCGGGCCGAAGAGATAGCGACGAAACCCACGCTTGAAGACCTTTCGGTACTGATCATCGACGACCTCATCGGCGCCGACTACGACGCATTTCTCGACGCGCTCAATCGATGATCATCCTTGTCGACACCGGCGTGTTCAGCGCCGGGCTCTGCCCCAAGCCGCGAACGGACTTCGCACCGTATGTGTCTCGCATGATCGGCAATCGAGTCCTCATTACTCTGCAGACGGTGGCCGAACTCCGATACGGCGCTCTCGTGGCTGGGTGGGGCTCAAATCGCACATTGCGCTTAGAAACTGCTCTTGAGGCTATTGACCTCGTCCCGATTGATACTGATCTCGTCAAACGGGTCGCTGATCTCCGGTACCGATGCCGCAGGAGCGGTAATCCACTCCATGAGCCATTCCATGCACATGATCTTTGGATCGCCGCAACGGCAATACATCTTGACGTTCCTCTGCTCAGCGCAGACATGATCTTCAGGGATGTTCCAGGCCTCAATCTTGTGGCCTGATTGGACCCTTCGATAACAGACCCTTCAATTACCCAACGTGGACGATGTGACTTGAGCAGCGATTCAGAATCGTAACGGGTCGACCTCGACGCGTAGGCGGCCAGAGGGTCTTGGGGTGGCGGCCAGAGCGTCCATCAGCGTCGAGCGATCATCGGATCGGAGCATCCAACGATCATCGCTGGGTCCGAGCACTTCGACTCCTTCGGGTTCGCCGAAGGCATCCATGAACGCAGGGGCCACCGCACCCGACACCAGGGCGATGCACGCAACCGGTGGAAAGCGGAGCATTTCGCGGCGGGAGCGTTCGGCATCGCTAACCCTCTGAGGATCTGCCAGCAGAGCACCCTGCACCACCTCGTGATGGGGAATGCGAGTCTGGATCATCAACCGGCCACCTTGACCTCCGCCACCCTTGCGACGACCACCCACAATTCGAGCGGCGCGCACGATGAGACTCATCGCTTCTTCAGCGGCCCGGTATCTAGGTGCCAATAGTTCCTGATCGAAATCCAGAAACACCACCGCGTCGGCCGCATGTATCCGGTGCAGGACGGCCTCGGTACCGACATGGACCCGCGCCTTTGCCGGGTCGAATGCCTCCGTATCGCCTGTGACCTCCACAACTGTGTCACGGGCCAAGGCCTCCAGTTCCTCGCGGACTCGGCTGACCCCCGCACGCAGGTTCTTCATCTTCGTACGACCACACCGACCACACACCACCGGCCTCGTCATGGCGCATACCGGGCACGACAACTCGCCGGAATCGGTCATGGCCACGGCGGATTCGCATGCCTCACATCGGGCGAGAACACCGCATCCGTCGCAGGCGAGTAGACGTGATCGCCCCTTGCGATTCACGACACAGACCACCCTCGCGTCCGACTGAAGCAGCCTGCCCAACTGCGGCGAATACAACCCGGCCCTCGCGGGATCTTCATCTCGACGGTCAACCACATCGACGATCGGCCATCCCACACGTTCGACCGTGCGCGAAGGGGCTACCAGACGACCCGTGCCCAGCGCCTCGAGAGAAGGTGTTGGTGAGACCAGCACCACGGGAACGCCCGCTCGTCGACCACGTTCCACGACAACATCCCGCGCATGCCAAGTGGGAGATTGCTCCTGACGATACGCCTCATCGTGTTCATCGAAGACCACCACGGCTGCCAGATCCACCACAGGCGCCCACGCGGCGACACGGGTTCCCAGCACGGTGGAACCTGCACGCGCCGCGGCCCAGCCGCTGGGGAGCGTGGCCACCTCGACCCCGGCCCGGCGCAGTCGAATAGCCAGACGGCCGACGTCGTTTGAGGACGGAACCAAGATGAGGGCATTTCCTCGGGACGCTGCCTCAAGAGCCACGGCAAATCGATCTGTTGTGGGAGGCAATCTCAGGACAGATGCGCCACCACCTGCGCCATCGCCATCACCATCGCCTTCACCAATACCATCACTTGGAAAAACCCTGAACGCCTCCGTGATCAAGCAACCCACATCGGCATCCAACGCAGTATGAGTAGCCACCAAGCTTTGCTGATCGGAAGGCAGCGCCGGCCCCCTGCGCGGGAGGCTTCGTACGGCCTTGTCCGGCGATGCACTCTTCAGAAATGCAGCTCGTCCTCCCGCCCAGCGCCACGACGCCCACTTGGAGAGCTCGAGAAGATCGCCGGTTGGACCCCACCCCGTAACCTTCGCGATCGGGGCCAGCTTCACTCCTTCAGGTGGATCCACATCAACCGCCAGCACCCATGCGCCTACCCGACGACCCGAAAGCAAGACGCGAACCATCGTCCCAACCGTCACCTCATCGACGAGGTCATCGGGAACCAGGTAGTCAAATGTCTTATCGATCGCCGGAACGTCCGGCAGAACCCGGACGGTCCGCTGACGTGGACGATCCAGAGGATCCTGCAGATCGGGATCTATCAGAGTCCGAGTGCCGACTTGATGTCGTTCACGCGGTCGGTGCGTTCCCATGTGAAACCCGGTTCGGTGCGGCCGAAGTGACCGTAAGCAGCGGTCTTGCGGTAGATCGGCTTGCGCAGATCGAGATCGCGCAGGATCGCAGCGGGTCGCAGATCGAACACCTCACGGACCGCCTCGGCGATCTTCGCGGGCTCCACATTCTCGGTTCCGAATGTCTCGACCATCACCGACATGGGATGCGCCACACCAATCGCGTAGGCAACCTGCACCTCACAACGAGCGGCAGCACCGGCCGCAACCACGTTCTTTGCCACCCAGCGTGCAGCGTATGCGGCGGAACGGTCGACCTTGGACGGGTCCTTACCGGAGAATGCTCCGCCACCATGGCGACCCATGCCGCCGTAGGTATCGACGATGATCTTGCGACCGGTCAGACCAGCGTCACCCACCGGTCCGCCGATCACGAAACGGCCCGTCGGGTTGACAAATACCTCATAGTCATCTCCGGCGAATTGTTCCGGAATAACGGGTCGGATGACGTGCTCGATCAGGTCGGGACGAATCACCTCGTCACGATCGATTCCATCGTTGTGCTGCGTGGAAATCAGTACCGTTCGTAGACGCACCGGCTTGCCGTCTTCGTAATCGAAGGTGACCTGGGTCTTGCCATCGGGACGCAGATAGGGAACTGTCCCGGCCTTGCGGACCTCGGTCAGGCGCTCGGCCATCCGGTGTGCAAGATGAATAGGCAGCGGCATCAGCACGTCGGTGTCGTCGCACGCGTAGCCGAACATCATTCCCTGGTCGCCGGCGCCCTGCTTGTCGAGTTCATCGTCATCGCCGGCGTCACTGCGCACCTCTTCGGAGCTGTCCACGCCCTGGGCGATATCGGGTGACTGCTCGTCGAGGGTGACCATGACACCGACGGTGGAACCGTCGTAGCCGTAGGACTCGCGGTTGTAACCGATGTCGTTGATGGTGGAGCGCACGATCTTGGGAATGTCGACCCATCCGTTTGTGGTGATCTCGCCAGCCACAATTGCCAGCCCCGTGGTGACCATGGTTTCACACGCCACCCGGCTCATCGGGTCCCGTTCCAAGAGCGCATCGAGGATCGAGTCCGAGATTTGGTCCGCCATCTTGTCGGGATGGCCTTCCGTGACTGATTCCGAGGTGAAGGTCCAACTGGTCACTGTTGTCTACTCCTGTATAGGGGGCTTCTAATGATGGCTGATGGCATCTCGGCTGTCACGAATGGACATCACGGCATCGAGAATTGACCGGGCCACCTGCAGCTTGTCGGCAAGGGCGACTTCCAAGTGTGTGCCATCGGCACCGATGAGCACGACCGCATTGGTGTCGTATTCAAAACCAACGCCCGGCGCCGACACATCGTTTGCGACGATCAGGTCAAGACCCTTGCGTTCGAGTTTGGAGGTGGCATTGGCCACGAGGTCGTTTGTTTCCGCGGCGAAGCCAACCAGAACCTGGCCTTCGGGTTTCGAAGCACCCAGATCCACCAGGAAGTCGTGTGTCGGTTCCAACTCGATCGTTGTCAGGCCCTCGTCCTTCTTGATCTTGTGATCCGCCGTCGCAACCGGTCGGAAATCCGCCACCGCGGCTGCCATGATCACCACGTCGAAGTCGGGGGCTGCAGGAACGACAGCCTGCTGCATGTCGCGCGCGCTGACCACATCTATCAGCCGGATTCCCGGAGAGGTCGGCCGGTCCACGGTTGTAACCAAGGTGACATCGGCTCCCCGCTCGGCGGCAACCTCCGCAAGGGCGTACCCCTGCTTTCCCGAAGAACGGTTGGTTATCACCCGAACAGAATCGATTGCTTCGCGGGTTCCCCCTGCGGTGATGAGCACCCGCATGCCCGCCATATCTCGACCGGAAATATCAGCGGAACGCGACAACACACGTTCGGCGGCCGCAACGATCACCTCAGGTGCCGCCAACCGTCCGGCGCCCGAGTCGCCGCCGGCGAGACGACCTTCTTCGGGCGGCACGATCACAACGCCACGACGCTCGAGTAGCGCGAGGTTGTCGACCACGGCAGGGTGCTCCCACATCTCTGTGTGCATGGCCGGGCACACCATTACGGGTGCGCGGGTGGCAAGCAGGGTCGCCGTCAGCAGGTCGTCGGAGATCCCGGCCGCATAGGAACCAATCAGCCTCGCGGTTGCGGGACAGACGATTATGAGA
>CAYQFM010000087.1:0-9045 GCA_964416735.1 uncultured Iamiaceae bacterium
CTCGGGCCCCATTTTGTGGAACCGTGGTCATGCGAGGTTCCCCGAACTGTCCGTACCCACACGGTCTGCAACGAGGTCCGGACCCATCGCGTCGACGACGACAACACGGGCGAATGTGCCCATCTCGAGGGTCTCGGGAACCGCGATCACACCATCAATTTCTGGCGCTTCGCGAAAGCTACGTGCCTGACCGCGAGCTTCAACAAGGACGTCGAGTTGCGAACCGATAAGCTCATCACGAATTTGCGCCGTGATCCCATCCTGCAACTCACGCAACTCGGACAGCCGCTCTTGCATCAGCTCGGATGCAACCTGGTTGTCCAAGTCTGCAGCGAAAGTGCCTTCCTCACGCGAGTACGCGAAGAACGCGCACCAGTCGAGACGCGCCTCACGCACGAACTCCAGCAGCAGGTCGTGATCAGCCTCGGTCTCACCCGGATAGCCGACGATGAGGTTCGAACGGAATGCTGCACCCGGTTCGAGCGCACGGATCGAAGAGATCCGCTCCAAGAAACGCTCCCCGTCGCCCCACCTGCGCATCGCCCGCATCAGAGGCGGTGACACGTGCTGGAGCGAGAGATCGAAATACGGAACCCCGGTGGACACGATGGTCTCGACCAACTCGTCGGTGAGGTCCGCCGGGTACAGATACAACAGCCGCACCCAGTCGACATGGTCGGCAACCGAGCGCACGAGTTGTGTGATCCGGCGGTCTCCCTGCCCCTGATCGCGTCCGTAGCTCGCAAGGTCCTGAGCCACCAACACAACCTCGCGCACGTCCATCTCGCGTGCCTCGGCAACCAGTTCGTCAACCGAGCGCGAGCGTTGAGGGCCACGGAAGCTTGGAATTGCACAGAACCCGCAGTTGCGGTCGCAGCCCTCTGCCACCTTCAGGTATGCCCACGGTGCCATTGGCCGTGGGCGCGGAAGGTTCAGCAGATCAAGGCTGGCAACATCGGTGCCAACAAACGCGTGCCTAGGGTCCTCGCTCACCTTGTCCAGCGCGACACCGAAACCCGACACCGTGTCACCGTCTCCCAGCACACCCTCGTCGTAGAGCGTGGAGGCCAATTCGTCGCCGTAGCGCTCGGCCATGCAACCGGTCACGACGATGCGAGCGCCTTCGTGACGCTGGTCGGCCAAGTCCATGACGGTGTCCACGGACTCCTGCCGGGCCGCCTCGATGAACGCACACGTGTTGACAACGACCACGTCGGCCTCGTCGGGCGAGTCCGCTGGCCTCATCCCCTTCGCGAGCATCGTGCCGGTCAACTTCTCAGAGTCGACCTGGTTTTTGGGGCAGCCGAGGGTTTCAACCCAGAACGACTCGGGCATCACGATGAGACTACCGGAGCGTCCGTCGGTTGAGAGAAGCCATGGCAGAGGTCACCCGGCGACGTCGCCACCGCCATCGAGTTCGTCAGGCGTCATGAGCACCGCGCGAGCCTTGGAGCCTTCGGACGGACCGACCACTCCACGCTGTTCCAGCAGGTCCATGAGGCGACCGGCCCGGGCGAAACCCACACGCAGTTTGCGCTGCAACATGGAAGTCGAACCCAACTGGGAGCGCACGACGAGTTCCATTGCGGCCACCAGCAGATCGTCGTCACCATCACCACCCACCGTCGCACCTACGCCGCCTGGTTCATCTTCCGAACCTTGGACAGCGTCGTCGTAGGCAACCTCGGGCGACTGGCGGCGCCAGTGTGCAACAACCTTGCGCACCTCTCCTTCGGTCACCCATGCGCCCTGTATGCGTTGAGGAACGCTGGAGGACGCTCCCAACAACAACATGTCACCACGACCAACCAACCGCTCTGCTCCCTGTTGATCAAGGATGACTCGGCTGTCGGCAAGGCTCGAGACCATGAACGCCAAACGAGTGGGGATGTTGGCCTTGATCACACCCGTGATGACGTTCACGGACGGACGCTGAGTGGCGATAACCAGGTGGATCCCAACAGCGCGGGCCATCTGGGCGATTCGGCAGATGGAGTCCTCCACGTCGCGGGCTGCAACCATCATCAGGTCGTTCAATTCGTCGACGACGATGACCACGTAAGGAAGGCGCTCGAAAGTCCGCTCCTCGCCCAGCCCGGACTCGATCTCACCACGATCGAATGCGGCGTTGTATCCATTGATGTCACGAAACCCGACCTCCGAGAGAAGGTCGTAACGTCGCTCCATCTCCCGTACCGCCCATGCAAGCGCATTGGCGGCCTTCTTGGGGTTGGTGACCACCTGGGTCAACAGATGCGGCAAGCCGTTGTACTGACCCAACTCGACACGCTTGGGATCAATCAGGATCATCCGGATCTCGTCGGGAGTCGAGCGCATAAGAATCGAGGTCAAGAGCGAGTTGATGCACGACGACTTACCCGCACCGGTAGCGCCGGCAATGAGGATGTGCGGCATCGTGGCCAGATTCGCCATGACAGAACGACCATTGATGTCACGGCCGATTGCCACCTCGAGAGGGTGCTTGGCCTTGTGCGCCTCTTGCGAAGCAAGGATGTCGCCCACCGCCACGATCTGGCGGTCGACATTGGGGACCTCCACACCAATAGCCTGCCGACCCGGGATGGGGGCGAGGATCCGCACGTCGGCTGACGCCATTGCGTACGCGATATCCCTTGACAGGCTCGTGACCCGAGCCACCTTGACCCCCGATCCCAATTCGAGTTCGTAACGGGTAACGGTCGGCCCGACAACCATTCCCACCAGATGAGTCTCGACTCCGTGTTCGGCAAGCGCGCTCTCGAGTGTGCGGCCCAGTTCTTCGACACGCCCGGTGTCGATTTCACGGGCAACCGAACGCTCCAGAAGCTTGCGTGACGGCAGCTTCCACGATCTGGCCGGCTTCGCACCGGGGAGATCCATCTCGAGTTGAACCACCTCGGACGGCACATCATCGGCACCGGGTACGTGCACGTCGCCGCTCTCCAAACCGGCAACGGATGCGTTCTCTGCGTCATCGTCGGGTATTTCGCCGACACGATCTGCCGCTTGACCAGATTCAGACGTGTAATCCAATGGATCATCGTCGCCGGCTTCGCCTGGCTCGTCACGGAACTCGTCACCAGCAATGACCATCACCGGTTCGCTGGCCACACCGCCGTCTCGTGCATCTGTCTCGGCTTCCTGATTTCCAGCCTCCGGGCCAACATGGAACAGCGACGCCAAGGCACGCCGCACCGCACCGCGAGCGCCCCGCGTGTGTACAACAATGCCCGATCCAACAGTGCGTAGTGACGTGCCCGTCAACAGCACAATGGCGATCACGGCAACCGCACCGAGAACAAGGGCTGCACCCCATGATGCAAGGAACCTCTCCAGCGGACCGGCAAGGGCCGCTCCCAGATACCCTCCGGCACGGCGAAATCCGACGGCCCTGCCGTTCCATGCGGGACGGCCACCCGACATGTGCAATAGTCCGGCACCCGCCAGTAGCGCCAGAAGAGATCCGGTCACCCGCCGGGCAAAGACTCTCCGATCACTATCGTCATCACTTGGCGGGATTGGCCCACGGAGGAGTATTCCCCCGATGGCCACCAACGCAACCGGGACCAGATACGAGAGCCGACCGAAAACGGCACCTGTGCCCGAGGCAATGGCACGTCCGAGAGGGCCGGTGAGATCGGCGTATATCCCGAGTGCAGAAATGATTCCCAGAGCGACAAAGACAATCCCGCCGATGTCATGACCGTGTCCGTCGAACGCTCCGCGAAATGCTTCAGTCGTAGACGGTCCGGAACTCTGTTTGGCTCGCTGACTGGTGGCTGGTTTTTTCGATGCCGACGACGGCTTCTTGGAACTCGACGGCCGTTGTCCGGTCGTCCGAGTGTTTCGGGCAGGCGTCCGCTTCTGCGGTGGCTTCGGTCTGGTCTTCTGCTTTGTTGCCACGCGGTCTCAGTTCCCTTGTCGAGGTCGGCTTGAAATCGGGGTGGAATCGCGATCCGGAGGTGAAAGTCTTCTGGCTCCGCGCGAGCGGAACCTGACCCCGCGACCCCATTGCCCGCGCGTGGTTCAACATCTATTTCTATCAGTAAATGACGTCGATGTAATGCTTATGACGATCAAACAGCGCACAATTGCGCCGGATCATGCCTCCATGACCACCGGGACAATCATCGGGCGTCGTCGGGTCTGCTGGTTTACGAACCTTCCGGCCGCTCTTCTCACGACCCGTTGGAGGTTCTCGATATCGAATGCGTCCTGTGCAGACGCATGCTCCACCGCTTGACGCACGGCCGCCGCACAATCCCCGATGAGATCCTCGGCTTCGGGCGCGTAGACCCACCCGCGGGTGATCACCTCGGGTCCGGTGATGATTCCACCGGTCTCGACGTCGACGGCAAGCACCACCAGCACAACGCCTTCTTCGGCCAGCACCCGCCGGTCACGCAGAACGCCGTCGCTCAGCCCGCCGATGGAACCGTCCACGTACAGGTACCCTGCCGGAACCCGGTCGGCATGTACAAGGCCGTCGTCGTCCAGAACGAGTTGATCCCCGTCCTCGCAGACAAGCACGTGATCGTCAGGAATGCCCATCTGGCGTCCGAGTGCAGCGTGAGCCATCAGGTGGCGGTACTCACCGTGAACCGGCACAAACCAGTCCGGTCGGGTGATCGACAAGAGGGTCTTCAATTCCTCCTGCTTCGCATGGCCGGTGGTGTGCACGTCGGATATGCCCGAGTGGACCACCTTCACGCCATGGCGCATGAGGCCGTTGATCACCTTCGACACCGACGATTCATTTCCCGGAATCGGATGCGAGCTCATGATGACGACGTCGTCGTGACCCACGCGAATCCACCGGTCATCACCCGATGCCATGAGAGCTAGCGCCGACATGGGCTCACCCTGCGAGCCGGTGGAGATCACGCACACGCTCGCCGGGTCCATGTCCTTGATGTCGTCTATATCCACCAAGGATGACTCGGGAATATCGAGAAGGCCCATCGAACGAGCGAGGCGCACGTTCTTCTTCATGGACTTGCCCATGGTCGCCACAACCCGCCCGGATGAGATTGCGGCGTTGGCAATCTGTTGGATCCTGTGGATGTGCGATGCAAAGCAGGTCGTGATGATCCGCTTTCCACTGTGTTTGTGGAAAAGACCCGAAAGAACCTCGCCGACAGAGGACTCCGATGTGGAATGACCCTTCTCATCGGCATTCGTCGAGTCAGACAACAGCAGGCGAATTCCATCGGAAACGGCAATCGACCCGACGCGCGCCAAGTCGGTGAGTCGGCCGTCGACGGGTTCGAGATCGAGTTTGAAGTCTCCCGTGTGGAGAATCACGCCCTGAGGCGTGTAGATGGCGGTGGCAAAGCCGTGAGGAACGGAGTGGGTGACCGGAATGAACTCGACCTCGAACGGCCCGATACGTCGCCTCTCACCATCGGCAACCGCGTTGAACTCCGTACGATCGCTCAAACCCGCTTCGTCAATCCGGTTACGTGCCAGACCCAGCGTCATGGCGGAACCGAAAATGGGAAACGTCAGTTCTCGGAGGAGAAATGAGAGGCCGCCCGTATGGTCCTCATGACCGTGGGTGAGGATGCATCCCACGATGCGGTCCGCGTTCTCACGCAGGTAGGTGAAATCCGGGAGCACCAGATCGATACCCAACATGTCCAGGTCCGGGAACATGAGGCCGCAGTCGATGAGGACGATGGCGTCGTCGACCTCGATGCACGCGCAATTTCTTCCGATCTCGCCAAGACCACCGAGAAACGTGATGCGCACGTTCTCGGCCACGTCGACAACCGATTCACTCACCCGCGTAGCCTCCGGTGCACGTCGAGGGCCACTGCCTCCAGACCCGTCGGGGCCGGCCCCAGCGGCAGTCTGCACTGTCCCACCGGTTGCCCCAGTGCCCTCAGCATGGCCTTCGCGGGAATCGGGTTGGGAGTCACATCGCCCGACTCGAAATCGAAAGACTCGAGCAACTTTGCATTGAGAAGCCGAGCCCGCCCCACATCGCCCGACCAGAACGCGGCGATCATCTCGCCCATTTCTTTCGCCGCCCAATGTGTGGCAACGCCGATCACCCCGACAGCCCCGATGGACAGCAACGCAAGGGTGAGCGAATCGTCCCCGCTGTAGAGCTCGAATCCGTCAGGCGCATCCGCCACCAGACGCGCCGACGCTGCCGGGTCACCCGCAGCGTCCTTGACACCGAAGATGTTCTCCACCTCGTCCACGAGTCGGATGATGACGTCAGGCGCGATCTTCCGGCCCGTACGCACCGGGATGTCATAGAGAATGACCGGCAGATCCGTGGCTGCGGCAACCGCACGGAAGTGCGCTTCGATTCCCGTCTGCGGGGGTCGGTTGTAATACGGCGTGACCACGAGGACACCATCCATCCCTGCAGCAGACGCCCTGGCGGTAAGAGCACAGGCATGGATCGTGTCGTTGGTACCACTGCCGGCGATGAGTGGCACTTCAACCGCACCACGAACGACATTCCACAACTCGACCTGCTCGTCGTCGCTGAGCGTGGATACCTCACCCGTGGTGCCGGTCAGGACGAGCGCGTCGTTGCCGGCCTCGACCAGCCAGGAAGCAAGTGACGCTGCACCATCGAAATCGACACGGCCTTCATCATCGAAGGGGGTCACCATTGCTGTGATCACCGGACCGAAACGCGCCATCACGGTTCCTTTCGACAGACGGCCTGATCGGATACGACCGTTGCAGATTCTGACACCACAGCGGCGGACCCGCCCCACCGGGGTTCGGTCGCAGGCGCGGACGGACGGTTTCCACCGTCACGATCCTCACCCCTCCTCAGGCCGAGGGTCGCCAGAAGATCCTCGTGTAGCTCAAACCAGACCGAGTGATAAGAGTCGATTCCGGGTTTGGCAAACCAGTCGATCCGGCCCATGGTGACCATGTCGAGTGCGTGGGTGAACCTGGGCCGGTACGAACAGAAACGTGGGATTCGATTCGCCATAACCTCGCAGATTGGTCGCACTGCTTCATCGAGGCTCACCAGGTCCTCCACGACTCGCAGGTCATAGTCGTGGTCCCGATGGTCGTTGACCACCGCCGTCGGTCCAGATGCTGTCTGTCCCGATACGGTCTGACCCGATGCTGTCTGTCCCGATTTCGTCGGTGCAGACGACCGAATCTGCCACCGAGTACACACTTCGAGCAGTCGAGGGTTCAGTTCGGTGAAGGCATCGAATGCCAAGTTCACCGCGCGTCGGGCACCAGCCGCGTCCAGTTCGTTTGAAAGCAGCCGCTCACCCTCGGTGCGTCCCGCTCCGGTAAGGGTCCAACCACCGCTGGCGCCACTGAGATATCGCACGAGTCCAACCCGGTCAAGCCGTTCTAGAGCTTCCGACAGATCCGATGTGGGCCTCCCCAACAGATCGGCCATGACGTCCGCCGTGAGGCAACCCTTCAGCCTCAGCGCATGGAGCACCGCGAGGTCGGATTCAGAGGCGCTCGACACCGCGGCAGGCTACCAGTGCCCACCCGGGCCAACTCATAGATCGAGCAACGCCGACAACCCCACCGTCAGGCCGGGATGACTACCCACCGCCTTGACGGCCAGCACCACACCCGGCATGAACGATGAACGATCGTAGGAATCGTGACGGATGGTGAGGGTCTGTCCGGTTGTTCCCAGCACGACCTCCTGATGAGCCACCATTCCGCGGACCCTGAGCGAGTGCACCCTGATGTCGGATGGCCCCTTTGCGCCCCTGGCGCCTGGTAGCACCTCGTTGGTCGTCGGGTCCGGCGACCATTCCGTGGACGCCTCCGCCATGCGCTGCGCAGTCAACATCGCCGTACCGGAAGGAGCATCAGCCTTCTGATCATGATGCAACTCCACGATGTCCGCCGTGTCGAAATACGGAGCGGCCATCTCCGCAAAACGGATCATGAGCACCGCCCCAATAGCAAAGTTCGGCGCAATGACGCAGTTGCTCGCCGTGAACTCACCGCGCACCCGGTCCAGATCCTCGTCGGTGAACCCCGTTGTCCCCACAACAGCGTGGATTCCGTTGGACGCCAACCAGGTGAGGTTCTCGCGAGATGCCTCGATCTGAGTGAAATCGATTGCAACGTCAACGCCTTCTCGGACGAACACGTCGGGACCGGCTGCAACCGAGAGCGACGAGTCGACGCCCGCCACCTGATGGAGATCGAGTCCCGAGTGGTACGGATCCACCGCTGCAACCAATTCGAGTGCCGGATCTGCGACAACGGCCTTGCACACGGTGGCACCCATCCGGCCACCGGCACCGAATACCCCAACGCGCAGTGTCATGAGGCGATATTACTGCTCGAATACCCCGTGGTCATCCGGTTCGAACGGGCCCACCGCCACCACTGCGCCCGGGGCATCGAATACGCGTGCGAGAACACGACGCATATCGGCGACGGTGACACCCCTGATCCTCTCCACATGTTCTTCAATTGGGGTCACTGAACCGCGCTGGATCTCGTTGCGTCCCATGCGGGCCATCCGACTCGCCGTGTCCTCGAGGCCGAGCAGGAGCGAACCTTCCAGGTACCCGAGTGCCACCCGATGTTCGTCATTGGTGGGGCCGTGAGCGACAAGGTCGTCCATCACGGCATCCACGAGCATCCGCACCTTTGAGGCGTACTCGGGGGCGGTGCCCACGTAGACGGCAACAACACCTGCATCGCGGTACATCGACGGGGATGAGTACACGCTGTAAGCGAGGCCCTGCTCTTCACGGATCTTCTGGAAAAGGCGACTGGACATGCCGCCTCCCAAGATGTGGTTGGCCGCCAACAGCGCATACCGGTCGTCATCGTCTTCGTGCATACCTCGCCAACCAAATGCAAGATGCACCTGCTCGCTCGACCGTGCGATCACGGTCTGGGCAACCATGTCGTCTCCGGGCGCAATCCGCGCTGGCGACAGCCCCGGCTCGACTTCACCCAGGAATCCACTCACGAGATCGACGACTTCGTCATGTCGAATGTCACCCGCAACCGCCACCACCAGGTTCGTGGGGGTGTACCAGTTGTCGTGGAACAGGACGACCTCATCAC
>CAYQFM010000088.1:0-9041 GCA_964416735.1 uncultured Iamiaceae bacterium
CGAACCCAAACTCGTCCATCACGGGCCATCACGGCAATAGTTCCACCGCCCATTGCCATCGACACATCCTCAGACGGCAGGGCTCCGTTCGTCACATCCAGCGTGGAAGCATCGATGGACAGGATCGCTGGACCAGAGTGGTACATGGCCATGTTCCCGTCCTGGAACAGGTCTACCGCACCTCCTGTGGGGACCGTAGCGTTGATCTCAGATATCTCGGTGTTAACCCGGCCCACCGCCGCGTCTCCACCGTCTTCACTGTCCTTCAAGGCCGATATGTTCTCACCCGAGATCCAAACACTCGCATCATTCAGTCGCACTTTGGTGGCCCGGTAGCCATCAGTGCGCACAGCAATGACAACGCTCGTGGTCAACAACAGCACAGAGAGCACCGATGCTCCGACGGCATTTTGTCGCCCCTTTAGGAACTTCGGCACTTCAAATCCTTCCCATTGCGTTGTCTGCCCCACCATGAGCGCGAAACGTGAAGATACACATTATTTACCACCGTGAGCGCGCGATGCACCACATTACATCGCGCGCGTTCCGGCGTGCATTGTGAGATGCTCTAATAACCTGGCTCATCGCTTTGCTTTGCTCTCGTTCGCTTTGCTTTGCTCTCGTTCGCTTTGCCTTGTTCTACCTGCACCATCACCACAACCGCAGTCCCCTGGGGGATGGATGGACACACCCTCAGCCAATCCGACTTGGAAACTAAAATGATCAAGCTCGCCTGGTCCTCCGAGAGTGACGTCGGTCTTCGTCGAAAGAACAACGAAGACTCGGTCATTGCCGAACCGCCGGTGTTTGCTGTCGCCGATGGAATGGGTGGTCACGCCGCCGGTGATGTTGCAAGCGCAATCGCGGTTGAAGGCCTGAGGCAACTGGCCGGGCACATGGGCGTGACCCGACGGGAGGTTCTGGAGGCGATCCGCCGGGCGAACGAAACGATCTGCCGTCAAGCTCTGAAGAACGAAACCGCCGGCATGGGAACAACGCTCACCGGGCTCGTCATCACCCGATCAGAGGATGGCAACGACGGTGTGGTCGTGTTCAACGTCGGTGACTCCAGGAGCTATCTACTGCGCGACGATGTTCTCACACAGGTCAGCCACGATCATTCCGTCGTCCAGGAACTGATCGATTCCGGCACAATCACAAAAGCCGAGGCAATCGGTCATCCAGAGAGCAATGTCATAACTCGTTCATTGGGTGTAACCACAGGTCTCGATATTGACTGGTGGCTGCTGAGCCCGATCACCGGCGACCGATACCTGCTCTGCTCCGATGGACTATTCAAATGTGTGTCCCAAGACAGGATCCATGAGATTCTCCTTGCACACCCGGGCCCACACGACACATCACAAACGCTGCTAGAAGCAGCTCTACTCGGTGGAGGGGATGACAACATCTCGATTATCAATGTTGACACACGTCCTCGAGCGGAAATCGATGACCTGACCGCGCAGGACACCAGACCTCGGCCTGCGCAACCGACCGAACCCGACAGGGACCCATCTGACCCGGTGCCCTCAATCACCAGCTTCAAAGTGGTCGATAGCGAGGTTGACAATTCATCGCTGACCATGGCGGGAAACAACACGGAGACAATTGAGACTGATGGCAACCCACCGGAAATCCAACACCCAATTGCCGATGAACCATGAGTGACTACAACGACGCAAGCTCTGGCGGATACGACTTTTCACACCTCCTTGACTCCACGAGGCATGTCGGTGTCGAAGAAGCCGCCGTCCGTGAAACCGAAAGCGACGAAGAAGCACACGAAAATCCCAACCCGGCGCAAAGCGCGCAACAGCCAGGGGTTGCTCCGCCGATCACACCGACGGCGCAACCAACACCCCGCCCTCGTGGACCTATCAAGTTTTGTGAGATGTGTGGCAACGCGCGTGGGGAGGGTGACATTTTCTGCCAGAAGTGCGGTGCACGTTTCAGGGATACGGTCAGACCAAACCAGGCCGGTGCGCCGGGCCCCGGCGAAGCAGCCACCACCCCGGACATCGCACCTGTTGTCGGCGACAGTCTTTCCACCACACGCATCTACGCGCCCGACGAGGGAATGGAGACTCCCGGCCACCACGCTCCTCCGGCACCTGTGGCCCCGCTGCCGCCAATCACACCTCCTGCGCCTGTAGTCCCTTTGCCACCAATCACACCTCCCGTGCCGGTCGCCGGTCCAGAACCTGTTTCCCCAAGCGAACCAAGCGTGCAGGCAGGCTCACCGCTTATCACATCGGTTCCCGGCGCACATTTGGCACCACCAACCAGCACCCACCCTCAGCCGGCCGCACCCAGCCCGGTGGAGGAGACTCCGGCACCCGTGGGGACTTTGGCCACAGACAACCCTCCCCCACTGGTGACAGACGAACCGCAGGTTGCTGCAACTGACGACATTGCCCTGTCGGCAACCGCCATGGGCATCGGCGATCAAACAATCACTCCCGGGCAGAACCAACCAAGCACAGAGGGTGCGGGTACTGACGATGGTGACGACGAAGACGAAGATGCCGCCACCATTAGTATTGCTGCGCTCAGAGCGGCCCGGGCCGAAGAGAAGGTCAAGTCCGATCGCCCAACCGTCCAAGCCGTCCACTGCCCATCCAGCCATCCCAATCCACCGCATTTCGACTCATGTCGCACATGCGGCGCGGAAATTACTGATCACTCGGTCACGGTCATTACTCGACCGCCACTGGGAACTCTCACCTTTGACGACGGTCGAGTCGAGGTCTTAGACGCTCCGCTTGTGGTGGGACGAAAGCCAAGAGTGGATCAGACGATTGGATCGGAGCCAGCACGAGCGGTTGCGCTGGATGATCCGGACAGGTTGCTGTCGAGAGTCCACGCCGAGATCCGCCTTTCCGACTGGCAGGTGCAGGTAATTGACCGTGAGTCAATGAACCACACGTTCGTCCAGATACCAGGACAGACGATGCTTCAACTTCGACCCGGTGAGCCGTTTTCAATCCCCCCGGGAACGCGGATCACTTTCGGTGAAGTCACATCATGCCAATTGACCTTGGAAGTCAAGTGACCCGAGATTTCTCTCCAAAGAGGACGCCATTGTGAGTCGCGGTCCCCGAAGTGCGGCACCGGATCTTCCCGGTTTTTCAGCAGAGCGGTGGATCGGCGGGGGTGGATTCGCGGACGTATTCCTTTACACCCAACATCGCCCTTCACGATCTGTCGCTGTGAAGATTCTTCGAAGCGAACACTTGACCGCTCAGGCCCTGGAGCAGTTCGACATCGAGGCCGACATCATGGCCGAGATATCGACACACCCTTATATTGTGACCATTTTTTCCAGCGGAGTTTCCTCTGACGGGCGACCGTACATCGTCATGGAGCACTACCCGCAGCCCAACTTCGGCGAACGTGCCAAGGGGGGAAAGATGGATGTAACCGAAGTGTTGCGAACGGGTGTCCAGGTTGCTTCCGCAGTAGAAACCGCCCATCGAGCAGCCATAATCCACAGGGATATCAAACCTGCCAATATTTTGACCTCAGCGTTTGGTCGGCCCGGCCTCACGGATTTCGGGATCTCCGGGGTGCAGTCGGAAAGCGGCGTGAGCGAAGCGCATGGAATCACCCCCGCTTACACTGCACCTGAGTTGATCAGTGAAGAATCAGCCGGGTCGGTAGCAACGGATGTCTACGGTCTTGCAGCCACCGTATTTGCACTCGCGGCTGGCCACTCGCCCGTGTGGTCACCACACGGCGACAACGGTGAGCAGGCAGCATTGGCTCGGGCAATGAGCGGACAATTAACTCCGCTTACACGCCCGGACCTGCCTGAGACCCTCGGTCATCTGCTGAGCCAAGCAATGAGTATGGACGCATCGCACAGACCTCAAAGTGCCTATGCGTTCGCGCAGGCTCTCCAACAAATTGAGCAGCAGCTCCGGCTTCAACCGACCCAGATTGAGGTTGCCCAGACAGAGCGGGACATCAGCCAACCGAAGGACCGCGGCGCGGACGAGTCCGACACGGAAAAGACACGCCTCGGCATACAGGTGGTCAATCCTCATGCTCCTACCACGTCGCCAATCCCACAACCAGCCACACCTCCCAATCCACTGATACTCGCGTCATCCACCCCAGCACCTGCACCCGTTAAGCCCCAGGGACGCATTGACACTCCCCACCCACCACTCCGACCAGGCACACCGACACCCGCGGCGGTCCCACTGGCACCGCCGCCTGGATACCGCCCTCCAACTCCTTCCGCATTCACCCAACCGGATCCGACAACAACCTCTACTCCTGTTGAGGCAGACACAATTGCCAGGCCCAGAAATACATCATCAGAGTTCGCTCCTACCGCAACATCATTCGGATCAAGTATCGCTGGTACTTTCTATGAGCCTGCGCCAATTCCGTCGCCAGCCACGCACGGGTGGCCCGGACACCCCGAGACGCCAACACCGAATGTCCAACCTGCAAAACGGCTCTCTATTCCGTGGAAATGGGTCGGGACCGGAGCTGGCCTTCTGGCGGCACTCTTGGCTGTTGTCTTGATTACGTCTCGTGGTGAAAGAGATGCTCGAATTGAACCTGGTGGCAGCGGTGCCATCAACCAGGAACCCGTGCAGAACATGGATGCGATAGTAAATACCGCAGCCATCACACCCACTGATATTTCAATTCACCAATTTCTTTACTCATCGCCAGATCAAACTGTCGCTACCGCCAATCTCACTTGGACTCCGGTTGCAACGGCTGGTACCGAACTAAAGCTTCGAATAGCTTCCATTGATGGCACCGGGGAGTTGCTAACGACTACCGTGCCAGCCGAAGATAACAACGGCGAGATCCTGATTACCTTATCGCTGGCTGAGGGTACATGTACCAATGTAAGCGTTGGTGATAACAGTCTGGGACCTCTTCCATGTTCAGGAAGTCCTCCGTGTATTGAGGCGACTGCTGTACGGATCAATTCCGCATCAGGCAATCCAATCTTGGTTCCACCTGCGTCTGCAAATGAAACTGCCATCGCAGACCAAGGTAACGCAATGATACTTCCCGACGACTATCAAAAACGCTGCGCAAGCACTTTCAACAACACTAACTAAGCCGATGGACACCAAGCAATCAATAGCAATTCTTAACATTGAATTTTGCGATGAATGGTCACAAGTCGACCCAACGCGACCTTTTATTATCGGTCGTGAAGGTGACTTAGCTGTTGACGAAAACCCATATCTTCACCGAAGTTTCCTTGAACTCAGCCATGACCGTCTGTGGTGGTTGAACAATATTGGCACAACTCTGTCTGCAACAATCAGCGACGACCTCGGCGCCATGCATGCATGGCTTTCCCCGGGCGCGGCCATCCCTCTGGTCTTTCCGACAACTGAAATCCGGTTCACAGCCGGGCCCTCCAACTACATGTTGACGCTGCACCTTTCTGAAGCCCCTCTCGCTGTTCCAAGTACCGTCAACCGAATTTCAGGAACCACCACTCTTCGCCCCGTAATGCTCACAGACAACCAGAGAAGATGTGTACTGGCACTGAGTGCGCCAACACTTGAGCGGCACCGCTCCGAGTCCACCGAACTTCCCAGTAATGCCGACGCGGCGAACCGACTCGGTTGGCCACTGACCAAGTTCAATCGCCAACTTGACACAGTTTGTGCCAAGCTCAGCAAGTCAGGCGTACGCGGCCTTCACGGATCATCGGGCAACCTTGCAAGCAATCGTCGCGCTCGCCTGGTCGAATACGCCCTTGCCGTGCGACTTGTCACACCTGAGGATTTGCCATTGCTTGACTCCCCAGGTCAGGAGCACTCAGGTGAATGATCATTCGCGCCAACCAGCGTCTCAGAAGACTCATCGAACACTCAATCTACTTGGCGGGCTGTTCACCGTAATTGTCATAGGGGTCGCGACTGTTGCCTTTACCACTCGCGACAAATCACCAGAAACCACAACAACCGGCACACCGACGGTTGCATCACCGACGACAAGTAACCAGTTATCCACAGCCGATACCTCTAGTTTGACGACCATATCCAGTTATCCAGACTCACCCGACACCATGATCGATCAAATTGATTCCGCTCCACCGTCGAGCGAGACGAGGAAAGGTCGTTGTATTAGACCCCGGCCACAACGGTGGGAATTCCGCTCATTCAGCGGAGATCAACCGGCAAGTTCCGGCTGGTGGATTCATGAAGGCTTGCGACACAAGCGGTACGCAAACATACGGCGGCTATCCTGAACACGCCTTCACTTATGATGTTTCGAACCGGGCCGCCGCGGCGCTACGCGAGCGAGGGGCCACGGTTTATCTCACCCGCGATAACGACACAGGTGTCGGTCCCTGCGTTGACGTGCGTGCCGCGTCAGGGGGAACTTTTTCTGCAGACATTGCATTATCCATACATGCCGATGGCGGCCCAGATGGAGGTCGTGGATTCCATATCTTGCCTCCGACTGGATGCAGCGGGTGCATGAATCAAATTGTTGAACCTTCCGCACAGTTTGCGGCCATCTTGCGTGACGCCTTTCGCGATGGGACACCGATGCCAACCGCCACATATGCAGGAGTGAATGGCATAAATCCCCGATCAGACCTCGCTGGGATCAACCTTTCAACCGTACCAAAGGTCTTTATAGAGTGCGGGAATATGCGTAACTCTCAGGACGCTGCCCTTCTGGCCGATCCGACCTTTCGCCAGGCAGCAGCAGTTGCAATAGCTAACGGAATTTTGAATTTTCTTACACCTTAGGCGCTTCACAAGAAGCACTTGGCTTTCCTACGATTGAGATTGACCAGGCGGAGATTGACCCGAGAATTGGAGACAATAACGTGTATTGCGAAAACTGCGGCTCAGCGCTCCCACTAAATACTTCTTTCTGCGAAGCGTGCGGGACTGCCGTGGTACCTGCAGGACAACCTACATCAAGGCCGCAGTCTCCGACACCGCAATTCACGCGTTCCGGCGGCTCCACCTACGGACAATTCTCATCTCCTAACGACAACCATTTCACCAAATATACACCGTCAGATTCTGAATATGTCCCACCTGAGGAATCTCCGAGTCGACCAAGCCTTTTGAATAAGTGGGGTGGGGCAACATGGTATGGACTCGGAGCAGGCATTGGAGTTGTGGTTCTTGTGGTCGTCTTTACCGCACTACTATTACTTGGCGACGATCAATCCCCAACCACACAGACAGCCGCAGGCACAAACACGACGATTTCCGATTTGGCCACTTCGGCCACGAGTGGTGAGAGTTCCAATTCCGGGTCTGCAAACCCTGCCACGGCGGCGCCTTCCACACCAGCAATCACAACAGCTTTGGATCTGGTTGGGTCTCCATGGCAACAGCCAGCATCATGGGCTATTTCGCGGTGTAAATTAAAGGAACTCCTGGCGGTCACGTCATTGGAGACATCCAGTTTCCAGATTGCGATCTGCACACCAGATCCATCCAGCGGTGCACCGGCAACCTTTCAATACTCCGGTGTTCGCAAGTCCGATAATTCGGAATATCCCTTACTCCCCACCACCTATGACGAAGGCACCTTGCAATTCACGGCAATATGGGAGGCAGATCAAGCGACTATCTACACGGTCACGCCCTCAACATTACGGATTGACAGTGGTAGCCGTCTCTTAGACTTCGAGTTCATCAGTGATCCAAGTGCACGCAACCAAATGAGTCGCGATAATCTTCTAGCTCAACTGGTCGCCCTTCTTCAGTCGTCAAGCACCTATCGCACGTCGCTCATTTATTTTGTGAACAACACCTTTGGGGGACCGGCTAAATGCCTTGGGGCAGCTGAGGCTTCGACCCTAATTAAGTCTATTAGTAACAATCGTCAACAGATGTCAATGGCAGCAGACCAACTAGTTCGGGACTCAGAAGGCACCGACATTCAGCCAGCTGCAGTTCAGTTTGCTCGTGCGATGAAGGCATCATACGAACAAGATCAACTACTAATCCAGTGGACAGAGACCTATTGGAGTCCATTTGCATCACGGGGTTGCACTGGCAGGGTCACCGAACCGAGGTCGGCTTTCAACCCTCGCTACCAGGAACTTGACCGTGAGGCATCCGACGCCAAGACTCAAACCGCCTCGCTCTCCAACTCCCTGGTTGCGGGTACGTCATTTCAAGGCGGTTGGAGCAAAGACAACATTTGAGGTGGAAGAGCCGAGGTGCGACAAGACGGCCCGCCCCGCCCTCATTCGGCTGCTACCATCGGTCATCGCTGGTTCAAGCTGTCCGCGCGGAGCAAGCGTCTTCGATTTCACCACCTTCAAATCCACGCGCCGAATTCACGTAGTCGACCACGGAACGCCATGACGGTAGCGACCTGTCCACGCAGGGACCACCAGTTCCTTGACCACCTGTGACCGTTAGATCTGCCAGTTTCGAAATGTCCCGTCGCAATCGAATGATCGATCGGCGCGACAACCCCGTTTCCGCCTGCGTGTAGGGGTCGTCGAAGGCACTTTGCAACCCGGCGTCTGTGATGTAGTCGAGTACGGCAGCGGGCGAGGATCGCTTTCCGACTACAGCACCGTGCAAATAGATTGTTCGCATCTCCCAAGCGTCGCCTCTGTGGGGCGTCGGTGATACCAGCGCCACCAAGTCTTTCGCCGTTCGTGCCCGATCCCTAGAACACATGCGAGATATTCCGGAGTACCTCATACGAGTATTCAGCAATGGACTCGCAGTTGGGTCATACACCCCGACAATCCGAAGATTCGGGTTGAGCTCATGGCATCGTCTTGCCCCGCGGAGCCCCTGGAATCTGTCCCAATGGTGACGCTCGGCCTCGACTCCAAACACAACAATATCAAGACGGCTCCAGTCGTCGTCCGACCAGGTAGCTGCCTCGGTCGCATTCGCAGCGGAGACAACGTTGCAACCAGCAGCAGTAAGTACACCGAGTCGACCAAAGCGCTCGACGTCATCGTTTTCGACTATGCCAATATGGCGACCCATTTCTAGTTTCTCCCCGAGGTGTCCGTATCAAGGGCATGTCTACGCAACGAAATAGAAACT
>CAYQFM010000089.1:0-9034 GCA_964416735.1 uncultured Iamiaceae bacterium
CGTCTCGGGCGGCCTTGCGGACCGGTGCGGGGTATGTGAGGTGGAGTCGTCCCTGCCATGGCTCCGGGGATGACGCTGTGGTTATCGGGCCCGCAGTGTCTGGGCCCGAGGAGGTCGTGGGTGTTCGACTTCCCGAGAACGGATGGTCGACGGTACTTCTCGAAGACGCATCTCGGTTCGGTGCATTCGTCGTCGGGAACGGCCTCGGCCTTGCCGAATCGAACGTGTCGGAGTTGATGGAACTGCTTGCAGGGATCAACTCCCCGGTGGTGGTTGACGCCGATGCAATCACCCTTCTCGGTGCGGATGCCGCCAGCGTTGCTTCGCCCACAACGGTGTTCACCCCGCACGAAAAGGAATTCGAGCGGCTTGCTGGACACCCGCCGGGTGCGGACCGGCTCAGCTCAGTGCGAAACCTCGCGTGCTCTCTGGGGGCGATCGTTCTTCTCAAGGGCCCGACCACTGTTGTGGCGGGCCCCGAAGGTCGCGTTCTTGTCTGTGCGGCGGGTGACTCCCGGCTTGCCACGCTCGGAACCGGCGATGTCCTGGCGGGGATCATCGGTGCCCTGTGTGCTCGTGGGCTCGATCCGTTTCATGCCGCAGCGGCGGGTGCTGTCCTGCACGGCCGTGCCGCCGCCCTAGGCTGGAGCGACGGTCTGATTGCAGGAGACATCATCGGGCTTATTCCCGAAGCGATGGAGCGTGCTGCGGGTGGCCTGACCTTCGATGAGTGAGATCAGAGGGAGAGACGATGCAACTCCGTGACATGCCCGTCAGAGACGTGATGACCACCGACGTAGTCAGCTTTTCGCCTAGCGAGAACGTCCGCGACGCCATGGTCCGACTTATGGATCGGGGTGTGGATGCGGGTCCGGTGATCGATGACAATCGGGTTGTGGTCGGCATGCTCTCGACCGGCGATCTGATTGTTGGCGAAGCCAGGGTGCACTTTCCCACGGTGGTGAACTTTCTGGGCGTGAACGTCACCCTGCCGTTCAGTGAACGTGAGTTGGACGAGGGTGTGGCAAAGGCTCTGGGTGGTCTGGTGGAAGACGTCATGACCGACCGCGTCCTCACCGTCAGCGAGTTCTCGAGTGTCGAAGATGCAGCCACCGACATGCACGACCACAACGTGAGCAGGCTTCCGGTGGTCGACAGCGCAGGGCGACTGATCGGAATCATCGCAAGGGGTGACATCGTGCGTGCGATTGTCGTCGGTGTCGGCGAAGACGAAGCCCTCGATGCGCCCAATGCCGGTTCCTCTTCTGGTGATCCAGAGGCTTGAGGCTGCTCGCCGGTCATGATCGGGTGTCGACCATCTGAGGTGGTAGGCGGATGAGGGCTGCTCGTGCCGAGGTGGATCTCGATGCGGTTGCCCACAACACCCGGGAACTCGTCCGCTTTGTTGCACCGGCTCAACTATGTGCCGTGGTCAAGGCCGATGGTTACGGTCACGGAGCCATTGCCGTCAGTGAGGCTGCGCTCGAAGCAGGAGCGTCATGGCTTGGCGTTGCGCTTGTCGAAGAAGGTGCAGTTCTTCGTAAGGCGGGAATTGACGCACCTATCCTGTTGCTCTCGGAACCACGCAATTCTGATCTGGATGCGGCGGTCCGCTACGGACTCAGGTTGACTCTCTACACCAACGAGGGCGTCCGTGCCGCCGCCAGGGCAGCACGTGCGATCGGTGAGACAGCGAAGGTTCACATCAAGGTCGACTCGGGCATGAATCGTGTCGGAGTAAGGCCAGCAGATGCTCTGGAGCTTGCCAGGGAGATTGTGGATAGTCCGGATCTCGAGTTCGAAGGCCTGTGGACCCATTGCGCAGCCGCCGATGATCCGACTAACCCATTCACAGAGGTTCAACTGGTTCGGTTCAACGAGGTCACCGCGGACATGGCCGCCGCGGGAATGGAGCCGACGGTGCGTCATGTGGCCAACTCCGCCGCCGCAATCGACCGCGCGGATGCACGTCTGGACATGGTGCGGACAGGGATCGCGATCTATGGCGTTGCGCCAGCGCCCGTGCTGGCCGATCGGCTTGATCTCAGGCCTGCTCTGTCGCTTCACGCAGAGGTCTCTCTCGTCAAGCGCGTGCGGGCAGGGGAGGGAATCTCCTACGGGTTGCGGCACCGCTTCGAATCGGACGCGACGATTGCGACGATTCCGATCGGATACGCCGACGGGGTTCCCCGAGCGCTGTCCAAAGCCGGGGGAGAGGTACTTGTCCACGGGCGCCGCCGTCCCATCGTCGGTGTGGTCACCATGGATCAGTTGATGATCGACTGCGGCGACGATGACGTTGCGATCGGCGATGACGTGGTGTTGATCGGGACCCAGGGAAACGAGAGCATCACTGCCCGGGATTGGGCGGACCTTTTGGACACGATCCCGTACGAGATCGTGTGTCGCATCGGTCCCAGGGTTCCGCGTCACTACCATCGAGCGAGGTCGTAGACCTGGGCAGCCGCTGTAATCGTCGCCGTAATCGTTGGTACCGCCCCGTACGAGAGGAGTTGGAACATGCTGACCGATGTAGCGGGTATCAGGGTTGGCCACTGGACTGATCGAATTGCCAAGACGGGTTGCACGGCGGTCCTGTTTCCCGAGGGGACGGTTGCATCCGGTGAGGTGCGTGGCGGTGCGCCGGCCACCAGGGAGTTTGCCCTGCTCGACCCACAGCGTGCGGTGGATCGGGTCGACGCGGTGATGCTCTCCGGGGGCTCGGTCTTTGGTCTTTCCGCAGCAGACGGCGTCGTGCGTGGGTTGAGGGACCAGGGGATCGGGTTTGCCACCCCGGCTGGACCGGTTCCCATAGTCGTAGGTATGTCGCTCTTCGACCTGTTGGTGGGAGATTCGTCGGTACGACCCGGGGCCGACAAGGGATACAGGGCATGCAGTGCGGCCGGAGCCGATGGCGTCGAGACCGGAGCGGTCGGAGCGGGGGCCGGGGCGATGGTGGGCATGTGGCGTGGCGCAGCAGGTGCGATGCCCGGGGGGATCGTCAGCGCCTCGGTTGCATACGGTGACGTCGTGGTGGGAGCGCTCGTGGCGGTCAATGCTTTTGGTGACGTTGACGACGGAACCGGTTTGGATGATGTGGAAGCAGAACTCGGGAACCTGGCATCGCTCGGTGGGTTCTCGGACATCGATGTGTCCTCAGAAACCGGAGCGTCTTCGGATGCCGGAAACACGGCGTTGGGCAACACTGCCATTGGAAACACTGCCATTGGAAACACTGCCATTGGAAACACTGCCATTGGAAACACGGTGATCGGCGTGGTGGCCACAAATGCCCGCCTCGACAAGCTGGGATGTCAGATCACCGCTCAGGGTGCCCATGACGGGTTGGCCCGAGCCGTGTTCCCACCACACACCCGCGTTGACGGCGACGCTTTCGTGGCGGCGGCAACCGGTGAGGTCGAAGCTACCGTCGACCTGGTACGCGCAATGACGGTTCTGGCGGTGGAGCGGGCGATCCGAACCTTGGCAACGTGATACGATAACTGCCACCGGTGTTACCATAGGTGGCGTGGAGAAGACGACGGTTTACCTGCCGGAGGATCTGCTTGTGGCGGTCAAGCGGGTAGCGGCGAGTGAAGGCGTATCCGAGGCCGAAGTGATCCGGCGTTCGATTCGAATGACTGTTGCCGACTCGCGCCCTCGTCCGCGCGGGGGCTTGTTCGAGGGTTCCGAACCGATTGCACGCCGAGCCGACGAGTTTCTTGCTGGTTTCGGCGAACGGTGACCACTGTTGGGTGACCGGGGATGGATAAAACCATGGATCACTTGATTGTCGACACGAGTGCTCTTCTCGCCTACTTCGATTCGGCCGAACCCGATCATGGTGTTGTCCAAGACGTCATCGAATCATGTGTTGGTCTTCTTGTCGTCTCACCCTACGTGCTTGCGGAACTGGATTACTTGATTGCCACCCGCCACGGCGTGGAGGCCGAATTGGCGGTATTGGGTGAGTTGAGCGGTGGTGCGTGGGAGCTGGCAGCCCTAGACGCAGTCGATGTCGCTGAGGCTCGGCAAGTGGTCGCTACATACTCAGACCAGGACGTTGGTCTCGCCGACGCATCAATTGTCGTTTTGGCACAAAGGTATTCCACCACGGACGTGTGCACCTTGGACCGGCGTCATTTCAACGTCCTGCGCGCGCGTAATGGTGACCGACTGATGGTTGTGCCGTAGTCGTTGGTTGTGCTGCAGCCGTTGTCAGGTGGCGTAGTCACGTTTGTCTGGTCAGTCGCAGCCGAAACTCCTTGCCATCAGGTCGGGCCAAGCGCCTTTGGGTGATCTGAGAGGCTGACCGACACGCGACATGGCGGTGGAGCGGGCAATCCGAACCTTGGCGCTTGTCGGGTAACCTCAAAGCCGTGTCTACGGCCCTGGAAGCCTTGAAAGAACGGGCCCTGGGGTGTTCCAGGTGCCAGCTTGCGGAGATGGGTCGCACCCAGGTCGTCTTCGGTTCGGGAGACCCGACGGCGGACCTGATGTTCGTGGGTGAGGCGCCCGGAGCCGAGGAGGATCGTCTCGGGCTCCCGTTTGTGGGTCGGTCGGGAAAGCTTCTGGACCGGTTGCTTGATGAAGAACTGAGCATCACCCGGGAATCGTGTTACATAGCGAACATCGTCAAGTGCCGCCCCCCCGCCAACCGTGACCCGCTTGACGAGGAGACGATCGCGTGTCGTCCGTGGCTGGATAGCCAGATAGCGCTCGTCGCTCCAAAGGTCGTGGTGACACTTGGTAGATTTGCCGCCCAACTCTTGTTGGACACGAAGACCCCCATCTCGAAGCTCCGGGGTCGGTCGTATCCGTTCGGCGATGCCCTGCTGATCCCCACCGTTCATCCGGCCTATGCGTTACGGGGTGGCGGTGAGGCCGTGGCGTTGATCAGGTCTGATCTCACGAGGGCGAAGATCGAACTGGCCAACATCCACACTTCGCATGGTCACATTTCGCATGATCACAATTCGCTTGGTCGTGAGTCGTTGGTCGGAGAGCGACGATGATCGTCGCTCGCACGGCTTCTGCGGCAGAGACCAAGGCGTTCGCGGCGGCGCTGTCCGAACTGACACGCCCGGGTGACCTCGTGTTGCTTGCCGGCGACTTGGGCGCGGGAAAGACGGCGTTCACGCAGGGTCTGGGATCTGCTCTGGGCGTTACCGAGCCCATCACCAGTCCCACCTTCACCCTCGTCAACCGTTACGAGGGCCGTCTGGTGCTGTACCACCTCGACGTATACCGCCTCGAGCAGGTCAATGAGGTGCTCGACCTCGATCTGCCCGAAATGCTCGACGACCAATCCGTCACGGTCATCGAGTGGGGTGACGCCATTGCCAGTGCGGTTCCCGCGGACTACCTCGAAATCCGGTTTCTGTTCGAAGACTCGGACGACACTGCGGATGACCTGTCGAATGCCCCGTCGGACGACACTGCGGACGAGACTGCGAATGAAACTGCGGACAACGACGTGCGCATGTTGCATCTGCGTATGGTGGGTCAGCGTTGGACGGCTCGCTCACGGGTGCTTGCCACCGCTCTAGAACAATGGACTGTTGACCCATCCGGAGCGACATCAGAGGGTGGACTGAATTGCTGATCCTCGGAATCGACACCGCTACGCCACAGGTGAGCGTGGCCATCGGAGGTCACGAAGGCGTACTCGCATCGACTCAATCGTCAAGGGGTCGCCAGCACGCCGAGATCCTCACGCCGTCCATCGAGTTCGTCTGTCGCCAGGCGCGCGTTGAGTTGTCCGAGGTGGGTGCTGTCGCAGTTGACATCGGTCCGGGGCTCTTCACGGGCCTACGTGTCGGTGTCTCGGCTGCCAAGGCGATTGCCCACGCGTTGCGTGTGCCGATGATCGGGGTTTCCAGCCTGGACTTGCTCGCTTTCCCGGCCCGGTTCAGCCCCCGGCTGATTGTGGCCGCCGTAGACGCCCGGCGTGGCGAGCTGTTCTGGGCCTCTTACCGACAGGTCCCCAAGGGCGTGCAGCGACTGACCGAACCGTGTGTCAGCTCGCCCGACGACCTGGCGTCTGAGTTGTTGGCAACATCAGAGGAGTGCCTGGTGGTTGGCGACGGCGTACCGCGTTACCGCGAAGTCTTTGAAGGCCTGAAACGAACCGAGATCGTCGAGGAAGGCCTTGCTTACCCGTCGGCATCTTCTCTGGTCATGCTCGCCCATGCCAGGGCGTTGCGTGAAGAGTTCGTCAAGCCGTGGGATCTGCAGCCGTTGTATCTGCGCAAGCCCGATGCCGAGATCAACTGGACGACCAGGGACAGCGCATGAGACAGCCCATGCCGACACAACGTTTGGAGGCGAGGTCCCAGTATTTGATTCGCGTACTTCCGATGCGTCGCCGACATCTGCGCGGTGTCATGCGAATCGAGTCTCAGGGTGGCCCCGGTGGATGGTCCGTCGGACTGTTCCTGGCGGAGCTGGGTCGCACCGAGGGCCGGGTCTACAGGGTTGCCAAGGTCGGTACGACGGTCGTCGGCTTTGCCGGTTTACTCATGGTCGGCGATGAAGGCCATGTGACGACCATCGCTGTCGATCAGACGCAAAGAGGTCGACGGGTGGGCACCAGACTTCTCTACGAACTGGTGCAGGAGTCCATCGGGATGGGCGCAGAAGCGCTCACGCTTGAGGTGCGAGCGGGTAACGACACAGCGCTCGCTCTGTACAGGCGGTTCGGCTTCGTTCCCGCGGGAGCTCGTGCCAACTACTACACGGAACCCGTGGAGGATGCCCTGATCTTGTGGGCATCCGACGTGCAGTCACACGAATACGCCCGAAGGTTGGACACGATCCGATCGCTGCTTGCCGCCGATGGGCCGCCAGATGGGTCGACGGATTGGCCGACAGATGGGTCGACGGATTGGCCGACAGATGGGTCGACGGAGGAGTCAGATGTCTGACGTGACCGGCCAACGGGTATTGGGAATAGAGACCTCGTGCGATGAGACGGCTGCGGCGGTGGTGGTCGATGCGCAGGTCGTGCTCTCGTCGGTCGTTTCGAGTCAGGTCGATCTGCATGCCCGTTTTGGCGGGGTCGTGCCGGAGATCGCCAGCAGGGCGCACGTCGAGTTGCTCACCCCCGTCATTGCCGAGGCAATCGTGGAGGCGGGTATCAGCGATGACGCCATCGACGTCGTGGGCGCAACGGTCGGGCCCGGACTTGCCGGTGCGCTGTTGGTGGGCGTTAGCGCCGCAAAGGCTCTGGCGTTGGTCTGGGGAGTTCCCTTCGTGGCGGTCAACCACCTCGAAGCACATATGTACGCGGCCTTTCTCGAAGAACCCGAACTGGAACTGCCGGTCATCGTGCTATTGGTTTCCGGTGGACACACGCTGTTGATCCTCATGGAGGATCGGGGCCGCTACCGGGTGCTCGGTTCCACCATTGACGATGCAGCCGGCGAAGCGTTCGACAAGGTGGCACGGTATCTGGGGCTCGGTTACCCGGGTGGTCCGGCCATCGACAAGATCGCGATGGAGGGTGATCCACGGGCCATAGCCTTCCCACGCGCCATGTTGGGTCAGGGGTCGGATTTCTCGTTCAGCGGGCTGAAGACATCGGTCGTGAACCACGTCCGCAAGAACCCAGACGTGTCCACCCCGGATGTGGCGGCGTCGTTCCAGGAAGCGGTGGTCGATGTGCTCGTTCAGAAAGCCCGGGCCGCTGCGCGTGAGCACGGGGCCAGGGGACTGTGTCTGGCGGGCGGCGTGGCGGCCAACTCGCGTTTGCGTGAGTCGATCCTTGACGCATGCATGGCCGACGGACTGCACGCATTTCTCCCCAGCAGGTCGATGTGCACCGACAACGCTGCAATGGTTGCTGCCGCTGCGTGGTGGCGTCTGCGCTCTGATGGGCCCTCACCGCTGGACACCGGAGCGAACCCCAACCTGCGCTTCCCCGGATACTGAAGCCGTCTTTGTGGCACACGCGGTAACGGTTGCAAGGCGTCTACCGGTCAGAAACCAAGACGATTCAGGAGCCGGGTTGTGTCTCACGGCGTTGGTCGCGTATCGTTAGCACTCGATCGGGGAGAGTGCTAAGCACTCGAGCAACCCGAGTGCCAACACCGCCAACGGAGAAACAGAGATATGAATCTTCAGCCATTGGAAGACCGCATTGTCGTAAGGCCGGCCGAATCCGAGGAGACAACGGCCAGTGGCCTCGTCATTCCTGATTCCGCCAAAGAGAAGCCCCAGCAGGGCGAGGTGATCGCGGCAGGCCCCGGCCGCCGTTCAGATCACACCGGCGAGATCATCCCGCTCGACGTCAAGGTCGGCGACACCGTCGTGTACAGCAAGTACGGCGGCACGGAGATCAGCACTGATGGTGAGGACGTTCTGATCCTCAATGCGCGCGACATCCTCGCGATCGTGAACAAGTAGGAGTCCCATGGCAAAGATCATCAAATTCGACGAGGACGCCCGTCGCGCCCTCGAAACAGGTGTGAACAAGCTCGCCGACACGGTGAAGGTCACGCTTGGACCGAAGGGCCGTAATGTGGTCCTCGACAAGAAGTTCGGTGCCCCGACGATCACCAACGACGGTGTGTCCATCGCCCGTGAGATCGAGCTCGAGGACCCGTTCGAGAACATGGGTGCGCAGCTCGTCAAAGAGGTTGCGACCAAGACGAACGACATTGCCGGCGACGGAACCACCACCGCAACGGTTCTTGCTCAGGCACTCGTGCGTGAGGGTCTGCGCAATGTGGCTGCTGGTGCGAATCCGATGGGCCTCAAGCGTGGCATCGAGAAGGCTGTTGCCTCCGCGGTCGAGTCCATCCACTCGCAGGCCAAGGAGATCGACGACAAGTCCGAGATCGCCCAGGTCGCATCCATCTCGGCCGCCGACACCAACATCGGCGGTGTCATCGCCGACGCCATCGACCGTGTTGGCAAGGACGGCGTGGTCACTGTCGAGGAGTCCAACACCTTTGGCATGGAACTCGAGTTCACCGAGGGTATGCAGTTTGACAAGGGCTACCTCTCCCCGTACTTCATCACCGACGCCGAG
>CAYQFM010000090.1:0-7925 GCA_964416735.1 uncultured Iamiaceae bacterium
AGGCGTGACAACGTCGGCGTACATGATGACCTGACCGGCCACATTGCGAGCCGCTCGGCCGATCGTCTGAATCAACGAAGTTTCACTTCGCAGAAAGCCCTCTTTGTCTGCATCGAGTATCGCCACAAGCGAAACTTCGGGAAGATCGAGTCCCTCCCTCAACAAATTGATTCCCACTAGGACATCGAACTCACCAAGCCGCAGATCTCTCAAGATCTCGATGCGCTGGATCGTGTCAATGTCGCTGTGCATGTATCGCACCTTCACGCCCAACTCAAGGAGGTACTCGGTGAGGTCTTCGGCCATCTTCTTCGTGAGTGTGGTCACCAATACCCGATCACCCAACTCAACTCGTTCTTCGATCTGAGTCAGCAGATCGTCAATCTGACCTTTGGTTGGCTTGACGACGACTTCTGGATCAACCAGGCCGGTGGGACGCACTATCTGTTCGACCACCTGACTCGAATGCTCCAGTTCGTAGTTCCCTGGTGTTGCCGAGAGGAAGACGACCTGCCCGACACGATCCATGAATTCGTCAAACCTCAGCGGTCGATTGTCGGCTGCAGACGGAAGGCGAAATCCATGCTCGATCAAGGTGGCCTTACGGCTACGATCACCCTCGTATTGGCCGTGCAGTTGTGGCACAGCCACGTGACTCTCATCGATCACCACCAGATAGTCATCAGGGAAGTAGTCGAGCAGGGTGTACGGGGTCTCCCCCGGACCACGCCCATCGATCGGCGCTGAATAGTTCTCGATCCCGTTGCAATAACCGAGCTCTGCCATCATCTCCAGGTCGTACTGTGTGCGCATCCTCAGACGTTGTGCTTCGAGGAGCCGCCCGTCCGCCTCGAAGTGTGCCAAGCGACCCTGCAGTTCCACTTCGATGCGTTGCATTGCCAGCCTCATTCGCTCGGTGCCAACGACATAGTGAGTTGCGGGGAAGATAACCAGTTCCACAAGATCATCGACCTTCTCGCCCGTGAGTGTGTCGACAACGGTGATCCGCTCAATCTCGTCTCCGAAGAGCTCAATCCGCACCGCGGTCTCGTCGTACGCAGGGTGCACCTCGATGGTGTCGCCCCGCACACGGAACTTGCCACGGACGAGGTTCATGTCATTTCGCTCGTACTGCAGGTCGACCAGCTTCGAAAGGATTATCCGCTGTTCCAGTTCTTCGCCGACCCGGAGTGGAAGCATGTTCTCCCGATATTCGATCGGTGATCCCAGGCCGTAGATGCAGGACACGGACGCGACAACGATCACGTCGCGCCGGGTGAGTAACGCTGACGTGGCCGAGTGCCGGAGTCTGTCGATCTCGTCATTGACCGAAGAATCCTTCTCGATGAAGGTGTCGCTCGCCGGCATGTACGCCTCGGGCTGGTAGTAGTCGTAGTACGAGACGAAGTACTCCACCCTGTTATCGGGAAAGAACTCCCGAAACTCGTTGGCAAGTTGCGCGGCAAGCGACTTATTGGGGGCAATGACCAACGTCGGTCTCTGGACCTTCTCGATCGTCCATGCGATCGTCGCGCTCTTGCCACTTCCCGTAATCCCTAGCAGCGTCTGGAACCGGTCCCCGCGCTCTATTCCGTCAGCCAGCGCCGAGATAGCGCTTGGCTGGTCGCCAGCAGGAGAAAACTCCGAGACCATCTTGAACGCTGACGACCTAGGACTAGACACCATTGGTCACCCTACCGACTCCGCAACAAGAGCAACCTAACGGGTGCCGTATCCTGCGCTGATGGCCGTCAACTCCGACCACCGCAACACCCAAGGCGACCACGGCATGTGGACGCTGCGTCGATCCATACTTGTCATCGTCGCTGCAGCAGGGTTGATATCCATCAGCCATCTCATTCTCTATACGGGCTTCGCACTCGACGACTGGTTCCCCTTGGCGCACGCTCACTTCGGTGGCATGTGGCAGGCGGGAGATATCCAAGCTGGCCCACGCCCGGGTCAGTGGTTGGTGTTCGCACTCACGTTTGGCACCATCGGGCGCCATCCGGTCCCATATGTGGTGATTCTCGGACTTCTGTCCTCTCTAATTGCACTGTCACTTCTCACCCTCCTGCGCCAATTCGTCACGCCGGGACTGGCCCTGATGACAAGCTTGCTGTGGTTGTTCCTCCCGAACCACACAACCATGGAGGTTTGGGCCTCTGCTGTAAATATCAATGTCGCGGTCTTGACGATGCTCTTGGGTTTCCTGGTCGGCCTGAACAGCGGCGGTTCCTTGGCACGGTATGTGTGGTCGGGTCTCCTATTGGCATTCGCTGTACTCACGTACGACGCCACCGCTCCCGTGGCAGTGGCCGGCGTGATCCTCATCCCAATCGCCATGAACCGCAGACTCGACTGGAAATGGATTTCTGTAGCCGGACCGACACTCGCCATCAGCGGAGTATGGATACTCACACATTGGAACCCCGACAAGCAGAGTGAATTCAATCCTGGAGCGCTCGGGCAAGTCATTCCTGCCCACTTCGGCTGGGGAATTGTCCCCGAAGGCACTCCTGCATCGGTTTTAACGATCCTGATCCTGACACTCACCGTCATTGGTTTGCGCCACCTCATCAGCCGACAACGCCCATCGGCTTCAGTAGGGACTCAGGCGGCGTGGTGTATCGCGGTTGGCTGGTTGGTGATTCTGCTGAGCCTGATTCCGTTCATGTTCTACATATACGGACCGCTCGGCGCCGGAGACAGGGTCAATTGCGTGTCGTCTATGGGCGGAGCACTTGTCCTCACAGGCGCGCTTTCGTTCATCTGGATCTATCGGAGGGACGCGGCGGTCGTCACGGCCGCAGCACTTGTCATCACGTCTGGCATCACCCGCTACGAACGGACCATGACCTGGTCGACGGCATTCGCCGATGCTGACCGGATCCTCGCTGTGTCCCACGACCAGGTCCCGCAGCCGCAGGGCCTGATCGTGTTCGGACCATCACCCATTCAACACAACAACATCGCCGCATTTATCGATCAGTCAAACATCGATTCAGCGGTAAAGCTGCACTATGGTGATCCCCGGGTACACGGTGCCATGGCTTTCTCTGAAAGAGAATTTTATTCCGCCCCACCGAATTACCGAATAGACATCTGGCCAATCAGCAACCTCACACCAACGGTTGACCTGCGAACGGACAGATAGCTTCACTTGTAACGCTTGCGACGATTCCAAACGCCGCACTTCTCGCTGGCGCAGAGAATCCGATAGACAATGCAGCAAGCGTGAGTTGAGTGACCGACAACAGTTCAAGGGAGTCCGAAATGCGTGATGCACTTGGTCGGGTGCAGTCCGCCCTGCTCCTCGGAGGCACTTCAGACATTGGCCTAGCTCTTATGCGGGCACTCGTGGCTGGGCACTGCGAACGCATAGTTCTCGCTGCCCGCAACCCGGATTCACTCGGCTCAGCAACCGATGACCTGAAGCGGCGTGGCGCCAGCGTCTCCGTTGCTGCCTTCGATGCTCTCCAGACGGCATCGCATCGGTCGGTCCTCGATGAGGTGTTCAGCCAAGGCGATATCGACCTCGCCTGCGTCGCATTCGGTGTTCTCGGCAGCCAGGACACCTTCGACCGGGACCATGAAGCCGCCGTTGACGCTGTCACCGCCAACTACACCGGTGCCGTATCGGTTGGACTGCTTCTTGCTGAACACATGAAGAGACAGGGCCACGGAACCATCGTGTTCCTCTCGTCGGTCGCCGGCATACGTGCCCGAGCCTCGAACTTCGTCTACGGATCCTCAAAGGCCGGAATGGACGCATTTGCCCAGGGCCTCGGCGATTCCCTGAAAGGGACAGGCGTCGATGTTCTGGTGGTGCGACCCGGCTTCGTCCTGTCGAAAATGACCAACGGGCTGAAGACACAACCATTCACAACCACGCCGGACGCTGTTGCCGCCGACATCATCCGTGGCCTTGAGTGTGGCAAGGAGACGGTCTGGAGCCCCGGAATCCTCAGATACATCTTCACGGGGATGCGCCACCTTCCCCGGCCCCTCTGGCGCTTCGTCTCTTCACGCGCCTGACCAATGACAAATTCCATGCCCCTTGCCCTGTTGGCGGCCATGAGGCCGAAGCAATGGTTGAAGAACGTTCTCGTGTTAGCGGCGCCGGTTGCGGCTGGAGTCGTGGACGAGCGCTCCACTGCGATTCACACCCTCCTTGCCTTCATCGCGTTCTGTCTGGCTTCGAGCGCAACCTACCTACTCAATGACGTTCGAGACGTCGACTCCGATCGCCGCCATCCCACCAAGCGAAGGCGACCGATAGCTGCAGGAACCGTTTCCGTGCCAATGGCGATGATCGCTGCCGCGCTGCTCCTCATTACGGCACTGGCAATAGCCTTTGTGACCGCAACGAACCTCGGGCTGACGATATTGGGCTACCTCGCTTTGACCACCGTTTACTCGTTCTGGTTCAAGACGGTTGCGATCCTCGACATTGTCTGTGTCGCCGCAGGATTCGTACTACGTACAATCGCGGGCGCCACGGCCGCCGAAGTCCCTATTTCTGAGTGGTTCTTCATCGTCACTTCGTTCGGTGCCCTGTTCATGGTTGCGGGAAAGCGCGAAGGAGAATCGATGGAACTGGCCGAAGATGCATCGACCATCCGAGCCACCCTCGGTGTCTATACGCCGAGATTCCTCGCGTACCTCCGGTCAGTCACCTCGGGGGTCGTGCTGGTTGCATACTGCCTGTGGGCTTTTGCTTCCGCTGAGGGCAATCCGAGCGGCGGCGCATGGTTCAAACTCTCGATTGTCCCCTTCGTCATCGCGATACTCCGCTATTCGCTGCTCATCGAGCAAGGAAAGGGCGCCGAACCCGAGAACCTGGTTCTCTCAGACCGAACGCTCCTGGTGGCGGGAGCAGCATGGGCGATGATCTATGGCTATGCAACCTATGCGTGACCCAATGCGACTTCTGAGCGGTTGGGGTGGTACACCCCGAAGTTCTGCCAGGGTGACCAAACCCCACTCTGCCGTCGAGTTGGAGCGACTCTTTCCCGAGCCGCGCCCTCGCGGAATCATCGCCAGAGGGCTCGGTCGTTCGTATGGGGATGCCGCACAACGTGCAGGCGGAACCGTGATCGACATGACCGCGGTTGATGACTTCACATTGGACCCCGAATCCGGAAACGTCACAGCAGCAGCCGGGGCAAGCCTCGACGAGTTGATGCGGTCAATCGTGCCACGCGGCTGGTTCGTGCCCGTCACGCCCGGCACCCGCTACGTCACCGTTGGTGGCGCGATCGCTGCTGACGTGCATGGGAAGAACCACCACGTCGCGGGTTCGTGGAGCAACCACGTTCTCAATATGGAGCTGATCCTTCCCGGCGGTGACACCATTTTCGTGGACAGGGACAACGACGCAGACCTGTTCTGGGCGACCGTGGGCGGAATGGGCCTGACAGGCGTCATCTCAAGAGCGACGTTCAGATGCGAGTCGATCGAGACCAGCAGGATTCTCGTTGCGACCGACCGCGCATCCGACCTCGACACAGTCATGGACCTGATGAGTAAAGACGACGACAGTTACGACTACAGCGTTGCGTGGATCGACCTCATGGCGCGTGGCCGCAACCTGGGCAGGTCTGTCCTGACACGCGGCGCTTTCGCTCGGCTGTCGGACCTACCTCAGACCGATCGGAATGATCCGCTCGCGTACGACCCACCGACATTGGCATCGGTGCCACCCGGAATCCCCTCGGGCCTCTTGAACAAGTTGACCATTCAGGCGTTCAACGAACTCTGGTTCCGCAAGGCACCTGCCAAGCGCATCGACGAACTCCAATCAATCGCCAATTTCTTCCATCCACTGGACATGATCGACCGATGGAACCGTCTGTATGGACCCAGAGGGTTCATTCAATGGCAGTTCGTCATTCCGTTCGGTGCCGAAGAGACGCTCAGGTCGATAGTGACGCAACTGAGCACCTCACACTGCACGTCGTTCCTAGCGGTCCTGAAGCGTCTGGGTCCCCCGAACCCTGGAATGTTGTCTTTTCCGATCTCAGGGTGGACCCTTGCTCTCGACATACCTGTCGGAGTCCCAGACCTCGGCCAACTCCTAGACCAACTCGACATCATGGTTGCTGAAGCGGGTGGACGAATCTACCTGGCAAAGGACAGTCGCCTACGAGCCGAGTTGCTTTCCGCTATGTATCCACGCCTCGAAGAGTGGCAAGCGGTGCGTGACCGCGTCGATCCACAACGCAGGCTCTCAAGTGACCTCTCCATGCGCCTCGGCCTCTAGACCTCAGTCTTCCGAACTGGAATGAAGGTCGGAGATCCAACGCCAGCATCGTTCGATCCAACCCGACAGTTCTTCGCGCGTTCCGTTGTTCGGAATGACGAAGTCCGCCTTTGCCAGCCGCTGTTCACGGGTTGCCTGACGAGCCATGCGTGCCCGCGCATCACCCTCATCGAGCCCACGTTGACCAACAAGTCGTCTCACCGCTGTCTCCGGATCGGTATCGACCACGATGAGGCCTGCCAAGTGACCCCAGGGCGTCATCCATCCGCCTTCATGCTCCACCTCACCCAGCGTCTCGACCAAGAGTGGCACATCGAGAATCACCACATGATCCAACCCCTTCTGCGCATCGATTCGATCTTGCATTGCAATCCCGACAGCGGGGTGCACGATGGCGTTGAGGTCCTTCAGTGCGGCATCGTCATTGAATACGATTTCAGCAACGGCCCGTCTGTCCAGAGCACCATCCGGCCCAACGACACCCGACCCGAACCGATCGACGATGGACTGGTACACGGGCTGCCCTTGTTCCTGCAGTTCACGTGTAATCATGTCAGCGTCTACGACAACTGCCCCCAGCTCAGTCAGAACTCCCGAGACTGTGGACTTTCCGGACCCGATTCCACCTGTCAACCCAATCAGCAGCACCCTGCAAACGATACGCGTACTCCGCTACTCGGACGAGACCCTCAGCAAGGCACTGGAACGGTCGACAGTGAACAGGTAAGTGGAGAGTGACATGCCATCACCATCAGAACGATCCCGGGCTTCAGACAAATCAGTCAGAACGACGCTGGCTGCCTCAGATCAGGCAGCCATCTATCCCGACGACGACAGACCTTCCGGATCGATGGTTGCCCAACGAGCAGAAGGCGGCCAGCGCCGGTCGAACTGGCGAGATCGAATCTCCGAACTCTCAGGCGCCACCGACGGCAGCACGCGCGACGATGGCATAGGCCTATCTGACGACGTTGACCGCGTAGCGACGTTTGCGCCCGCAATACTTGCCGTCCGATGGGGAACCACAATCACCTCGATTGCACTTGCCACACAGAACGTCGATGTTCCGCTCCCAAGGCTCGTGTTCTGGTGCGCCGTGATTGCCACATACACCGTGTTCAGAACCGCCAGTCCGCTGCGCTACAAGAGCAATGTACGCAGCTTGGTCGCCGTCATCGGCGAAGTTGGTCTCTATGCACTCGCATTGTTCACCACAGGCTTCTGGGAATCACCGTTCATCCTCACGATGCTGACGGCGATCACCGTGGCTGGTTTCGCGCGTGGCTTCGGCTTTGCACTCCGGATCGGGATCGTGGCTTCCCTTGTCGTCACCATTCCGTACTTGGCCGATGGCCCCACTCCCGAGAAGATCATCATCTCAGGTCAATGGACACTGGTTCAGCTTCTTGTCGCTTTGATTGCGGGATACGCACGACGCATTTCTGGCGAGGCCGACAGACAGCACTCACTCGCCCTGGATCGGCTCGGCCGACTCTCCAGTGCCAACGCACTTCTCTTCTCGCTCCACAAGGTTACTCAGACCCTTCCAGCATCGTTGGATCTCGACGATGTCCTGGATACCACCCTCGGCCGGCTGAAGAGCCTCTTCGAATTCGATGTCGCCGTCATACTCACCATTGACGACACGGACGGTGACTGG
>CAYQFM010000090.1:7935-9010 GCA_964416735.1 uncultured Iamiaceae bacterium
CTGGACACCAATACGCAAGGAGGGTTCGATTCGCCTACCTCGGGCCATGCCACCCGCCGACCTGCCTCCAGCGCTACAGGAGGCCGTCGCAGAACGGAGAGTGGTCAACGTCCCCAGCTATGCAGCTCTCGGATTCTCCGGCCTCTCCCCCAAGGCCGACTCCGGCCTCTATGCGGTCATGGAGGCAAGAGAAGCAACCATCGGTCTCATAGCTCTAGAAGCACAGGGCGACAAGGCATTCAATGGGCGTGACGTTGAATTACTGAACGGATTTGTCGAGCCTGTGGCATTGGCAATTGACAACGCAAGGTGGTTCAGTCGTCTCCGCACCGTGGGTGCCGTTTTTTAATGATACGGCGACCCCCGAGATCTACACGACCGGATAGGACAGTCTCTTGCTTACCTGGCATTCGAACTCGACCGGATTGTCGGGAGCCAGGACAGGGGCGACGATGTCGGCCCCTCACTCGAACAACTCCGTGACGACGTACGAGGTGTCATCAGGGAAGTCCGCGACACGCTCTACGACCTGCGCACCGACGTCACGGACAGTCAGGACATCGCCAGCATCCTTGAGACATACACCGCCAGGGTCGCAGATCGGAGCGGGATCCGGATCGAGTCGTTCTGTGATCGTGGTGCCCGACTTCCAATTCTCCAGGAGCGCGAAATGTGGCGAATTGCGCAGGAGGCGCTGACAAACGTCGAGCGACACTCGGGCGCCAGCCACGTGAGGGTCCTGTGGAGATGCAACGGAGAGTCCGCCGCTCTTGAGGTGACCGACAACGGCAAGGGCTTTCCCATAGGCCGCGCCGGTCGACTCGATTCATATGGGATCCTCGGGATGAAAGAACGCGCGTCGAGCATCGGAGCAAATCTCGATGTCATTAGTCAGCCAGACAAGGGCACACGTATCCGCTGCAGTCTCATCCGAGCGGTGAACGATCAGGAGGCCTCCGAGGGCACCACCCGAGGCGTTGGTTGAGTGAGTTCCAATCCAAGTAGGCCGAAAAGCCTATGATTCATTCACTCGAAATCCTGAGAAGGGACTCCCGTTGACGATCCGACTCATGCT
>CAYQFM010000091.1:0-8788 GCA_964416735.1 uncultured Iamiaceae bacterium
ACGCCAAGGTTCTGTTCGTCGATCCAGGGGTCGTCGATCTAGAGGTCATTGATTCGGTGGTTGGAGAGTCGCTCGGATGGCACCTTCCCTCTGGTTCTGCGGTGCGACTCGGTGAGGAGTATGAGGCGCTTATTGCCAGCGCTTATGATCGACCCATCGACGCAGGAGGTCCGGCTGGCTCGACCATGCCGTACACGTCGGGGACGACCGGTCGGCCAAAAGGTGTGAAGCGAGTCGTCGAGCAGCGCTTAGGGGACCAACTCGGAGCCCTGGTGGCCGGCGGTCGTCGGATCGGCCTCGATGGCGTAGGCACCCATCTCGTGGCGGGTCCGCTCTACCACGCAGCGCCCGGAGGATTTGCGCTGCGGGATCTCCTATCCGGAGCGCGGCTGGTCATCATGCCGAGGTGGGATGCGGCCACCGCATTGCGCTTGATCTCAGAGCTTGGAGTGACCCACACCCACATGGTTCCAACGATGTTCACGCGCATGCTCCGTCTCTGCGACGAAACACGCGAGGCGTTCGATCCTTCCAGCCTGACTACGGTGCTGCACGGCGCTGCACCTGTCTCGATTGGCTTGAAACAGGCAATGATCGAGTGGTGGGGACCGGTGTTGGTGGAGTACTGGGGTGCCAGCGAGTGTGGGGTGGTGACCCTCATCGACTCGCTCGAATGGCTTGAGCATCCCGGAACGGTGGGACGACCAACTGCGGGGCTCGAAGTCTGGGCCGCTGATGAATCCCGTTGTCGTTTGCCTGCGGGGGAGACTGGCCTGCTGTGGATACACAGTCCCCGCCTCGACGAGGTGTTCAACTATCACAACGACAGAGAAAAGACGGAGGCATCGCGCCTTGAACCGGGCACCTACACCCTCGGCGACATCGGATACGTAGATACAGATGGCTTCGTGTTTCTGACAGACAGAGCCAGCGAGATGATCATCTCCGGTGGAGTGAACATCTACCCCGCCGAGGTCGAGAACGTGCTTGGCGAGCATCCGGCGATCGCCGACGTTGCGGTATTCGGGGTGCCCGATGATGAGTGGGGGGAGTCGGTGAAAGCTGCCGTCGAGCTAGTGCCCGAAGTGGAGCCAACGCCGGAGTTGTCGGATGCGATCACCGACTTCGCGCGAGCTCGTCTCGCTGGTTTCAAGGTGCCTCGCTTGTTGGAGTTCGTGGAAGATGTCCCCCGTGACCCTTCGGGAAAGTTACTCAGACGGAAACTGCGTGACTCTTCACGTCAGAAGACTCGCCCTGACATCGGTGATGTGGGCGGATGAAGATCGATCGGTTGCTTGGCTGGCTGGTGTTTCTACGACTGTCCTCGGCCGCGTAGAAATGCCGTGAGAGCCCGGATCAACAGGATTGGGTCATCCGCCCCACATAGCTCCCGACACGAATGCATCGCCAGTTGAGCCACGCCGACGTCGATCGTGCTGATCCCCAGTTGCGCTGAAAGCGTGGGGCCAATGGTCGAGCCACACGCAATGTCATTGCGTGAAACGAAATGTTGAACCGGAATGCATTCTTGCGCGCAGATGGTCGAGAATATTCCCGCGCCCGTGTCCAGCGTTGCATATCGCTGGTTCGCGTTGTGCTTGATTACCGGGCCACCGTTCATGACGATTGGATGTGCTGGATCGTGGCGTTCCGGGTAATTCGGATGGGTGGCATGTGCTCCGTCGGCGGACAGGAGTACGGAGCGCGCCAGAGCCATCAGGTAGTCGCTCCTTGTGCCTCCATTCGCATACACGATTCGTTCGAGGGTGCGGGAAAGTGCATCTCCTCCCGCCCCAGTTTGAGAAATGCTCCCCACTTCTTCATGATCGAAGAACGCTGTCACGGCAACGACGTGTGCCTCTTCTTGGGCAATCGTTGACGCCGTTGTGATTGCCTCGGTGGCAGCCCAACATGACAACAGGTTGTCGAGTCGGGCCGAACTGACGAACTCTGAATCAATGCCTGAAATCGTTCCAGGGTTGATGTCGTGGGCCATCAGGTCCCATCCCATGATCTGTGATGCATCAACCCCGAGATGATCTGCCAGGTAGTCCTCGAAGCCCCGTGATCTCCCTGATCTTGGTCTCCTTGCATGTGACGTCTCTGGGTGCGCACTACCCGTGTTCGGATTATCCGCTGGCCACAACACCTCGGAATGTGTGGCCCAAACGGGTGTGAGATGTACCTGCGGATTCAGCTTCAGGCCATCCCGGTTCACCTCCCGGTCAAGGTGGATTGCCAACTGGGGAATTCGGAGCAACGGTCGGTCGTCACGGAAGAGAACGGTCTCGTGTTGCGAGCCATGAAACAGCGATACGCGTCCACTGAGGCCGAGGTCGCGGTCGAGCCATGAATTGAGCAGTGCGCTTCCGTACACCTCCACGCCGACTTGTCGCAAACTACCCGAAATCAAATCGGGCTTCGGCTTGATCCGCAGGTTGGGGCTGTCGAGGTGAGCGCCGACAATTCTGAGGCTGATTGCACCGGTGTCCAGGTCAGGGGGCGCATGCCAGGCGATGACGCTCGAGCCTCGTTCCACATAGTGGGCACCGGTGCTTGTCGCCCAAGGCTCGCTTTCCCTCAACTCCGTGAACCCGGCCGACTCCAGCCTGGATTTGACCGATTCAACAGCGTGGTAGGGCGAAGGTGACGCATCGATGAACCTGACGAGATCGCCTACCGCCACCATTTCCGTCACCGCAATTGAACTGACTCTGTCAACTGCCGGAACTTCCCGCCGCAACGATCACCAGCAGATAGAAAACGAAGAAGGCGATACCCAGCACCGTGGTGATGGACCCGACGATGATTCCTGCCATGGCCATGCCGTCGCCGGTGAGCTGGCCGCCAGACTCCCTTATTTTCTTGCGGGAAATGAATCCCAGAGGAATTGCAGCGACAGTTGCGAAGAACCCTATGAAACACGCGAACCACAAGACGAAACCGACCAGTGCGCAAACCAGTGAAGCGATGGCCATACCATCGGTCTTGGGTCCAGCAGGCACTGGCTGACCGTAGGAGCCTGGTGTTGGGTACTGAGGTGTTGGGTACTGACCCGGGTACTGAGCCTGGCCAGCGGGTTGTGTCGGCTGGAACTGCGGTGGCGTCTGTGGTTGGGGCTGTGGAGTCTCCGGTCCAGCGTTGAATGGCGGAGAAACGGTACTTGCGGACGCTGGGAACTGTTCCGGTGGATACCACTTGCCATCCGACGCCTGCCACCAACCGGGTTGTTCAGGTACATCGCTCATGAGTTCTCCTTAGCGGGTCGATCGCGGCTGGTAGCGGTGGCGATCGGTCGGGGTGTGTTGTCGACCCCGACCGATCTGCGTCATTGGATCCGTCAGACGACGGACTCGCCGTTGAGAGTCTTGTAGGCATATCCGAGGGAGAGGAACGTCACCCCGCTGGCAAGACCGCACGTCAAGAAGTTGATGATGATCACAACGATCATGAGAAGTGCCACTGACCCCGTGTTGTTCTTGACGAGTTCGAAGCTCTGCTTGATCGAGTCAACCGGAGCACTGCCGCGATCGAGCACGTAGAACCCATAGAAGTACGTGTAGAACAAGACGACGATCATTCCGATGCAGCATGCGAGAATCCCGACCCAAGAAAGGGCCGCAACGATGAGGCTTGCAACTGCGAACGGGCCGAGGTTTTCGGTAGAGAACAACATGCTCGGGTCTGGTGCCTGCCCCCGAGTGACGGCCAGTGCGGCACGAATGAGGCCAGCCTGCAGAAGAAAGGAAAGGAACAGCCCAGCGGCAAAGAAAATTCCCGAAAGAGCCATACCGACCACAAAGCTGTCGACGGAGCCCTGAATCACCTGGCTGATGATGTTGAAGACGATCTGTACGCCGAAAATGATCAGAACGATGACGATGATCTGACCGATGTACTGGGTGAACTTGGCCCAGCCGTAGCTCAGTGCAGCGCCTACGTCCAGGTTGCCCGCTGCTCCACCACCGCCCATTGGGCCCTGCACGCCGGGGGCTTGGAAACCAGGTGCCTGCTCTGGTGCGTACCACTTCCCGTCGGAAGCTTGCCACCATCCTTCACCCTGTGGCATGTCGCTCATGTTGATCTCCTTTGTCTTCGGTGCAGTCAGAGGTTTTTGTTGACGTCGAACGGAGTACTCACGTCGGCGACGTTTCGGAATCTAGCCTGTTGCGCATAGTCGGTGCGGGACTATGTCGGCCAACAAGACACGGGGAGTTTCACCGAATCGACCAAGCTTCGTTCGATCCACCATCGTCATTCACACATGAACTAGTGTGACATCGGCCTCAGCGGAACCGATGGGGGGACCATTGGCCTATTTCTGTCGACGATCGCACTATTCGCGCACTCACATGCTCAATACTGTGTCTGTGCGTCCGATGGGTTCAGGTCCGTGGCGAACATGGGTTTCGTGCGGAGTAGATCGAATTGGTACGCCAGGGGCGGACGGGAGTTGGTCAGTGGTTCACTGGGGACACGCTGAGATGCAACGGACAATCACGGGCGAAATGGACCGAGGTCACTGATGCTGCGGAATATGAGGGTCTCCGGCAAGCTCATCACCGTTCTTGCCGCACCTGTTGTGGTTCTGGTGCTGTTGGCTGCTTTTGGGGTCAACCAGCGCCTTGACGATGCCCGCAACGCCAAGAGGGTCAAGGAACTCACGGAGTTCTCACTGGCGACCACGAAACTGGTCACAGCACTTCAGACCGAATCTGTCTGGTCAACCGCATTCGTTGCGAGCGAGGGCGACGTCTACAAGGAGCGGCTCGACACCGCTAGAGCGGCAACGGATGCCGAAATCGACAACCTGAAGGCCATCGAGACGCGAGTGGAGCCTGGACGTGATGCTCCGGGAACTCAAGAAGCATTGACCCAGGCGAACAACCGTCTGGGAACACTTCCGACCAACCGCAACTCTGTCGACTCCCGTCAGCTGAGCTTTGTAGGCGTTGTAGACGCATTCACGAACTCGACAACTGACCTCATAACGGTCAACGCCAACATCGTGCAGCAGGCGAATGAACCATCTCTGCTTCACGGCTTGAACACCGCTGTGAACCTGGCACGCATCCAGAATGCCAAGGCCACCGAAGCGGCTCTACTCAACGGTGTAGTGGTGAGCGGGTCGTTCAAGGACGAAACGGGCGCGACTTGTGAAGATGTCAACATCGAGTGTGAGTCGTTCGTCAGAACCACCACCGCAGGTGCAGAAGCAACTCAGGCTGAGAGGACCTTCCAACAGGGTGGCGCAACCCTCGAGGACAAGCGGATTCTGCGCGACAACGAGAGCAAGTCGAAATTCGATGAACTGAAGAAGCAGGTACTGAGCGAGGGTGGCAACACCAATCAGGTCACGGTCGATCCCGAAGCCTTTGGAACCGCAGTACTTGATCAACTCGGGAGCTTGGCAAGCGTCGAGAGCACATTCATCAACAACGTGATGACGGAGGCAGACAGCCTCGTCACTGATGCTCAGAGCGCCGCTTCGCTGTATCTGGTCGGCACACTCATCGCCATCACCGCCGCCCTGATCATTGCATTCCTGGTTGCACGTGCCACGACCGTGCCGCTACGCCGACTTACGAGCGCCGCATACACCCTGTCTACGGAACGTCTTCCGGCCCTTGTTGAGCGGCTGCGTAATCCCGAGGACGATCAGGACGACCCGGCTGCCTCGCTGCAGAGGATCGACATCAGTTCCAAGGACGAAATTGGTCAGTTGGCCGACGCCTTCAACTCGATTCAGCAGGTAACGGTGGAGGTTGCTGAAGAGCAAGCACAACTTCTCCGCAAGGGCATCGGCGACATTTTCATCAACCTCGCTCGTCGCAACCAGACACTTCTCGATCGCCAGATCGAGTTCATCGACCAACTCGAAGCGCATGAAGAGGATCCCGATCAGCTCGATAATCTCTTCAGGCTCGATCACCTTGCCACCCGCATGCGACGCAACGCCGAATCTCTTCTGGTGCTGGCAGGCGCTGAACCACCCCGTCGCCGCGGCCGTCCGGCGAGGTCGAAGACTTTGCACGTATTCAGTTGCTCGCCCTCGATGACGCAACCGTTGGTGGCAACGTTGCAGTAGACCTTGCGCACCTTCTCTCCGAGCTGATGGAGAATGCGACGCATTTCTCGCCGCCGGACACGATGGTGGAAATCGTCGGACACCGTACCGAAGTGGACGGATACATCATCTCCGTGTCCGATCAAGGTATCGGAATGAGCGCCGATCAACTGGCAGATGCAAACCATCAGCTGACTCGACCTCCTCTGGTTGGTCTTGCGCTTTCAAGGTCGCTCGGCTTCATCGTGGTCGGTCGTCTCGCCAGCCGCTTTGGTGTCTCCGTGAAGTTGACCGCCTCGCCATCTGGCGGCGTGACCGCACTTGTGACCCTTCCGGATTCGGTTGTCACGTACGCGGACGGTGGCACCTCTGCTCCCGCTCCCGAGATCGTCGAAGCCGCCGCTTCGACGACAGAGGACATCGAGGTCGTCGAGGAAGAAGTAGTCACCGAAGAACTCGATGTCGAGAGTGACGTAGAGGATTTTGAGTTTGCCGACGATCTCCTCGATGACATCTTCGAAGAACCACCGCTCATCCCCGAGGGTGAAGAATTCGACCAAGGACTGCAGGCTCTGGTTGCAGAGGCCGAGCAGGAAGTGGAGGCCGAGGCAGCCGAATCACCGGTAGCGGTCGACACGCAGGTGGAGGTCGTTGAACCTGAACCTGTCGTTGAGTCGGCGCCAGTGGCAGAAACCGCGGATACAGCAGATGTCGCCGAAGCAAAGCCGCTGACCGCAGCCGGTCTGGTGCGTCGTACGCCCAAACAGCGGAGCAAGGACGCAACCGGAGGTGCTGCTCCGATTGCGGCTGCCAGAACAACAGGGGCAACACAGCGTTCCCCCGAAGAAGTACGAAAGATGTTGTCAAGATACCGCTCAGGACTCAACCGCGGCCGTGGTAGTGCCGATGGCCCAAGTGATGAATCCTGATCACCTCACCCCAGATAACGCCTCCAGGAGGAGACCCCGAACATGACGGAACTCAGCTCTGAAGCCAGAAACCTGAACTGGTTGGTTCAGAACTTCGCCGAGCGGGTGCCTGGCGTCAATGAAGCGGTCGTCGTTTCCTCTGACGGCTTGCCAATTGCAACGTCCGAAGGCCTGGACCGCGATGCAGCCGACCGATTCGCCGCCGTTGCATCCGGCCTCATCGGTTTGGCATACGGCGCGGCGGGTCGATTCGGCGGTGGTGCCGTGAACGAGGTGATCATCGAGATGGAAAACGCCTTCCTCTTCGTAACTGGCATTTCGGACGGATCTTGCCTTGCTTGTGTTGCCACCGCCGAGTGCGACGTCGGCTTGGTCGGCTACGAGATGGCAGTCCTGGTCGAGAAGGCCGGAACAGTCCTCACCCCTGAAATCAGGGCCGAACTCCAGAGCGCACTTCCGCGATGAACATGGTCGGCGACGAACACGATGACGGTCCCGTCATGCGGGTACGTAGTTACGTGCTCACAGGTGGCCGCACGCGCTCGAACGCCGACCTCCCGCTCGAGACGCTTGTCAAGGTCACCGCCCACGGTGTCTCGGCATCACCGCGTCTTGCCCTTGAACGCAAGAAAATTATTGCGTTGTGTAATTCCGCAATCTCTGTCGCTGAGATCTCAGCTCACCTGAGCATTCCTCTGGGCGTTGCCCGAGTGCTCGCCGGTGACATGGTCGAAGAGGGCTTGCTCACAAGCTACAAGCCGAAGTACGCAGATTCCGGTGAACGTCCCGACCTGAAACTCCTCGAAAGGGTGCTCGATGGCCTTCAAGCGCTCTGAGGCTTCCGCCTCAGCTGAACCCGCAGCGGAGGAGAATGCTCCTCTACCAGTAAAGATCATCGTTGCAGGTGGATTCGCGGTGGGTAAAACCACTTTCGTCGGTTCCATCTCTGAAATTGCTCCTCTGACAACAGAGGCTGCGATGACCAAAGTGGCGGAGGGAATCGATGAGACCGGTGGTACCAACACCGGCAAGACATCGACAACCGTTGCCATGGACTTCGGCCGCATCACGCTCGGCGACGACTTGATCCTCTACCTCTTCGGTACGCCCGGCCAAGACAGGTTCAAGTTCATGTGGGACGACCTAGTACGTGGTGCCATTGGGGCTGTTGTACTCGTCGACACGAGTCGGCTTGCGGACTGCTTCCCGGCCGTCGACTACATGGAGACAAACGGCGTGCCCTTCATTGTGGCGGTCAACCTCTTCCACGGAAAGCAGTACCACTCCCTTGACGATGTCAGGGAGGCCCTGGCGGTTCCGGATGACGTGCCCATGATCACCACGGATGCCCGTGACCGGGGACAAACGAAGATGGCTCTCCTCGAACTTGTGCAACACGCGCTGATCAAGGCATCCATAGCTGGTTAGTCGCCGCTGAGAGTCGAGCGGGAACGGGTCGCTAGATTCTGTTTCCGTGTCTGATTTCGTCCAATCGCCGGTAACGGTTGTTCTGGTTCACTGGAACCAACCCCTCCGGTGTTCCGAAACGATCGAACGCTTTCAGCATCAGGGTTTACCCGTACGCGTCCTTGTCGTGGACAACGGTTCGGATTCTGATTCCCTCGCAGAGTTGCGGCGACGGGTGAGCAATGACGAATCAGTCACAATTATTGCGCTCGACCGAAATACCGGTTTCGGTCCGGGAGCAAACAGCGGTTTTCGCCGCTGGCTTTCCGAACCGCCAGGGGAATCGAGCGAATGGATAGCGCTTGCTCCTCACGATGCCCTCCCT
>CAYQFM010000092.1:0-4784 GCA_964416735.1 uncultured Iamiaceae bacterium
CAACATGTGAAGCACATAGCTCTGATCCTTGGCCGGGTCCGCTCCTCTAGCAACTCGTCTCGTTCCATCACCGCGTTCGATGAGCCTTGCGTGATGGCCCGTCGCCACGGCGTCATAACCGAGTTCCTCGGCACGTCGCAGGAGCCGGTCGAACTTCAGATGGCGGTTGCACTCGATGCACGGATTGGGCGTGCGTCCAGACGCATGGTCCGTCACATACGGGTCGACCACCAACCGGTTGAAATCCTCGCCGAAGTTGAACACCAGATGATCCAGGCCAAGTTGCTGTGCGGCCCATCTGGCATCGTCGACATCGGAAACCGAACAGCATCCGGTGTCCGACTCCCCTCCCCACAGCTTCATGGTCACGCCGGTGACCTCGTGACCTGCTGCCATGAGCAGCGCCGCGGCAACCGAAGAATCAACACCGCCGGACATTGCTACCAAGACCCTCATGTCCTGGCTCCCACAGACGATCTACGCAGACGGGCAACCGCGCTCGGGATCACTTCCAGGGCTGCGTCGATTTCGTCATCGGTCGTATCCAGACCCATCGATAGCCGGATCGAACCCTTGGACATCTCGGGTGGTACACCCATTGCCTCGAGCACATGAGACGGCTCCATTGCTCCACTGGAGCACGATGCTCCGGCCGACGCATACACCTCGAACTGCTCCATCAAGAGTAGAAGCGCTTCACTCTCGACTCCGGGAATGCACACGTGACAGATACCTGCAACCCGATCCGACGACCCATCGTCGCCGACAACCCCGGTTTCCACAAGGTCGGGAACCCCAGCCGTCAACCCCTCGACGAGCCGTGCTCGCAGCATGCCAACGCGAGTCACCGCCTCACCTCGCTCCGCTGCGGTCAGTTCAGCCGCTCGTGCCATGGCAACGATTCCAGCAACATTCTGTGTGCCACCTCGACGTCCCCGCTCCTGCCCGCCCCCGATCTGTCGGGGGGCCAACTCCACACCATTGCGCACCACCAGCGCACCCACGCCTTTGGGGCCACCGAATTTGTGGGCGCTGACCGAGACCATGTCGACCGGTGACGCGTCAGCCGCAACGTCCAACCACGCAAAGGCCTGAACCGCATCCGTGTGGATGACCGCTCCCGGAGCACGACTGCGAACCACTTCGACAACCCGATCGAGTTGATTCACGATGCCGATCTCATTGTTCACCGACATGACAGAGACAACCGAGACGGTGGGGTCGACAACCGACGCCAACGAATCCATGTCCAGATGACCACGTGCATCCACTGAAACCAAACGCCCGCCGCGTCCAGCCACGACATCAAGCACGGCGTGGTGTTCAATGGCTGAGCAAACCGCCACCCCACCGACGCGGTCGAGGACCCCCAGGACCGCCAGGTTGTCCCCTTCGGTTCCTCCACCGGTAAAGACGATCTCTCCCGGATCGGCACCGAGCAGACTCGCCATCGTCAACCTGGCGTTGTCGAGAGCCCTGTTGGCGTCACGAGCCAGTGCATGCGTACCCGATGGATTGGCGAATCGTTGTGCCAGAAACGGCAGCATCGCCTCGACAGCCTCCTGACGCATGGGCGTCGTAGCGGCGTGATCGAGGTAGGCGGGCACGGATAAAGGCTACGGGTCAAGCTCACGAACGGCGTAGTTGGTAGGCGGCAGCCACGCAGATCAAGAACGCCTCGGGCGCCACCGTCGCAGGGGGCATGTGATGCATCTGGACAGCAACCGGGTTGGCAAGGCGTGCCGCAACGCTGTAGCGGGCCTGTGGAGTGAATTGGTCCACACGCAACAGAAACGAACGGATGATCCCGTACTGATCGGCGGTGACGCCGGCGACATCGAGCGAAGCGGCATAAGCCTCGTAGCCCAGAGGTGGCCGGAACGAGATTGCACGGGGTGATCCACCTGCGCTGCGTTCAGAAACGACGATCGTCCCTGCAACCATGTCGCCGATGCGCTGACTGCGCCTTGAGAACAGGATGGCGAACACGGCAACCGCTCCCGTGAACACGTAGATCTCCACGAGGCCGAAGATGCCGCGAATTGCCGCGTGGCGGAACCGGATCGGCCCACCTTCCTGTGTAACCACCCGCAGACCCATTGCAGCCTTACCGAGACTCCGACCGTTCCAGAGTGCCTCGATGGCAACCGGGTACCCGACGAATATCAAGAAGATCGAGACGATCATCGAGATCACCACGATCGTCGACCCGGCCTCTCCGAACGACGACAGTGCGCCCGCACCAAACAACAGTGCCATCAAAGCGGCGAACATCGCCGCCAGATCGATCAGTTCCGCAATTACCCGCGAGCCGACCCCGGCGGAATCGAACTCGAGCAGTACGGCCTCAGGCGTGACGATCCCCGCCGAGCCAGCTCCCATCCCATTTGATTCCGTCGTCGACATCGTGCCACTACCGTAATTGTGCAATGGACGTGGATCGCTACATCGCAGCCAACAGCGCCTCTTGGGCAAGGCTCGAGGAGCTGACCCGCTCGTCCAGATCGGGGGCGCGGTCCCACGCCGAACTCGAGGAGTTCATCGCCCTGTATCAGCGGACCTCTGCGCAGTTGTCCTTTGTACGCTCCCGATACCGCGACCGTGACCTGGTGATCCGGCTCACACGGATAGTCGCCGGCGCGTCCGGGGTCATCTACGGCAAACGTGTCAGGTCCACCCAGGCAATCCTCGACTTCTTCAGGGTGACGTTTCCCGCAGCGGTGTGGCACCTTCGCCGTTTCGTGGCGATCGCTGCACTGGTGATGTTCGTTCCCGCGATCATTGTCGCAGTTTGGTTACTCAACGATTCTGCGGCTCTGGACGCATCCGCCTCCCCGTCACAGCGCACCGAATACGTAGAGAACCAGTTCGAGCAGTACTACTCGGACCAGCCCTCCGCTCTCTTCTTCACCAAGGTAACCGTCAACAACATCAGCGTTTCATTCATGGCGTTCGTGATGGGGACCCTTGCGTGTCTTCCCGGTGTCTGGATCCTGTTGAACAACGGCTTGCAGTTCGGCGTGGTGTCCGCATGGATGATCTCGGCCGGTGACACGATGCGTTTCTTCGGACTCATCCTCCCCCACGGGGCTCTCGAGTTGACCGCCATCGTGATTGCGGGTGGAGCCGGCCTCCATCTGGGTTGGACCGCAATCGTGCCCGGAGATCGGTCAAGGCCAATGGCACTTGCCGAGGAAGGACGCAGATCCGTCGTTGTCATTCTGGGCTTGGTGGCCGTCTTCACCGTCGCTGGGTTGATCGAGGGCTTCGTAACCGGCAGCGGCCTGCCAACTGGATTGCGGGTCGGGTTGGGCGCCGCGGTCTGGATGGCGTTCGTCACCTACATCTGGACCCAAGGCCGCCTCGCCACAGCACAGGGTTTCACCGGATCCCTGGGCGAGAACGAACGTGGGCATTCCGTCCTTACCGGTGTGGATCAGAGTCGACCGGTTGCCTTGACGTCGAGGTAGGCATCGGCAAGTTGCGACGCCATCTTCCCCGGCGGCGCATCGATGACCCTCACACCGAGACTGCGCAGCCGGACCGTCGTTCTGGCACGCTCGGCGAGAGCGGATACTGCTGCGGCCTTGCGGTACGCCTCTCGTGAGTCCAATGGCGACGACATGGCCCACTCCACAACAGCCGGATCCTGGACGGCAGCCACGACCACCAGATGGCTGCGCACGATCGTCGCGAGCGCAGGCAGAAGCATCTCCGCAACTGCCTGCTCGACCAGATCGGTATAGATGACCAGCATTGCCCTTCGACGAAAACGCGCCAGCGTGTGAACAAACGCGCCGTTGTAATCGCTCTCGGCAAGTTCCGGCTCAAGGCGGTAGATGGCATCGGTTACCCGTGCGATCTGCCCCTTTCCGTGATGCGGTGCAACAACGGCCCGGACCTGAGAGTCGAAAGCCACCAATCCGGCCCGGTCACCTAGGCGGGTGGCAACCGTGGTGAGCATCATCACTGCATCCATGGCGTGTTCGACACGCGGCACGCCGTCGACCCTCCCCGCCATCACGCGTCCGTTGTCCAGCAGATTGATGACCACCTGGTTTCGCTCGGCCCGATACGTACGCACGATCGGCTTTCCAGAGCGGGCCGTAGCGGACCAGTCCATCCGGCGCACTTCATCATCGACCGTGTATTCACGGAGCTGGTCGAACTCCGTGCCGCCTCCGAGGCCTTGGGCTGAACGGAGCCCTACCTCGACAATGCGTGCCTTGTTGATACGCAACTCGGCTTCATCACGCGACTTGAACAGGGGCAGCACTCGAAGTCGGGAATGCAGCTCACGACGGGTCTGCCGCGCCGCCAGGCCCAGCGGACCCTCGACACGTGCAACCAACCCGGCAATTTCGAAGTCGCCTCTGCGCGAAGGCGTGATGGTGGCTTTTGCGCGCGCCTGACCATGAGCGGGGAGCCTGAAGCGCACCCGTCGTGTGGTTACACCCAGCGAAGGTGCCAGATCGTCGGCCAACGAGATTGTCATTGCCCGTCCAGTGCGATTTGTGAGTTGCCATGCCAATTCAGCTTGTCCACCCAGAGACACCACGTCGGGGAGATCACGTTCAACGGTGAATGCTGAACCGCGCGGAACGAGGACCCAATCAACAACCGATACCACCAACACCGCTGCATTGATGACCAACCAGACGACGCCGTTACCGAACGCGACAAGCGGAATCGCGCACAGTGCGATCACAATCACTAGGCGGCGGGTGGGAATGGGCATCGTTTGTTGAAAGTGTCAGGGACGAGTTGTCAACGCGGCGCGGGGA
>CAYQFM010000092.1:4807-7030 GCA_964416735.1 uncultured Iamiaceae bacterium
CGTGGCCAAGATCCCGTCCAGCACGCGGTCTGCGGTGGCACCTTCCAATTCGAGTTCCGGTCGCAGGGCAATCCGGTGTCGCAATGCGGGTTTCGCCACGGCTTTCACTTCATCGGGTGTGACGAAACTCCTCCCCGCAAGCCAAGCCCAAGCCTTGGACGCGTGGAGCAGCGCGGCCGCTCCACGCGGGGAAGCCCCCAGTGCAAGCGAAGGCGATTCTCTCGTTGCCCTGACCAGAGAGACCAGGTATGCCAGCACGGGTGGTTCAACCCTGATTGCAGCCACGCCCGCACGCGCTGCTGCAAGATCGGCGGCGGAGGCAACGGGACGTATTCCCGCTGAAACCAGATCGTGGGGATCGAGCCCGCGATTGTGGTGGTCCAGAACCATCTGTTCCTGCTCGAACGACGGGTACCCCACCACCAGCTTGAAAAGGAAACGATCAAGTTGCGCTTCGGGAAGTGGATACGTGCCCTCGTACTCGACCGGGTTCTGGGTTGCAACAACAACGAACGGGTCAGGCAACAGCTGCGCCTCACCTTCGATTGTCACCTGGCGTTCCTCCATCGCTTCAAGCAGTGCTGCCTGCGTCTTCGGCGGTGTCCTGTTGATTTCGTCGGCAAGAAGCAGGTTCGTAAAGACGGGACCCTTGCGGAACCTGAACGTTCCCTCACGCTGCTCGAAGATGATCTGTCCCACCACGTCAGAAGGCATGAGGTCGGGCGTAAACTGAATCCGCTTGAAGTCGAGGTCGAGTGCCGCGGCAATCACCTTCACCAACAGCGTCTTGGCGGTACCCGGTACCCCCTCGAGCAGAACATGGCCCCTGACCAGAAGTGCGGCGACGATGCCACTGAGTGTGCCTTCCTGGCCGACCACGACCTTTGCGATCTCATTGCGCAGAGCCAGTATCGGGCCGTGCGGATCGGCGCTGGTGGGTTCAGACGGGTCCATCGAGGACCTCCTTTTGTATCGAGTCGATATTGCGTGCGAGATCAATGAGCTGTGCGTCGTCGAGGATCGGGGTCTCGCCAACAGCGGCCATCACCCTTTCGGGTTCGAGAGTCGTCCGCTTCGCGACAGCATCAACGATGACCTGGGGATCGCCCTGGACCGGTAGGCCTAGGCGCGATGCCAGACGTCGCCTGAGGTCCTCTCTCAATACCCTCGCGGCGGCCGCAGGATTCTTGGAGCGTCTGTATAGACCCCCGACCGCAATAACCAGTTCGGAGCCTTCAATCTGAACAGGTTGATGCTCAACTATCGGCTTTCCCAAGCGCCGACCCCGGAACCATGCGAAGAAGACAAACGCCACGAACAGTTGAACAATGGCCAACTGGACTCCTCCGGGAATGGCGTCCGCTAGTGATGGGTCTGCCCCGGGCGAGTTGGCGCCACGCTCGAGGATCACAACTCTGGTTCCGCTCTGTGGTGCCATCAGGGCAACCGCTAGGCCCGCGTTGTCCCCCTTGCCCAGGTTCATGTTCACGAAGGCGTCCGGGCCGGCAACCGAGACGATCGCACCCGCGCCAGCCGACTTCATGACGACATGCGCGTCGACACCGTCACCGAAACACGACCGGTCGCCATCGCCCACGGTGAACATGGCGGGCTCGTGCTCAAACTCGAGGGTGCGCAGCGAGCCGAGTGCACCTACGTCACATCTTCCAATCGAAACGGTTCCGGCATTTTCCGATCCGGGGAAGAACGTCGATGAGAGCACCGCCGGGGTCATCGCACTCCATGGATCGGTGATGACGAGAATGCCGCCATCGGCAACCCAGTCCTCCACCAACGGCAGGTCTTCATCGGAAATCAGGTCTGCGGTCATCAACATGACATCCGCATCCGGTACCGGGTCATACGCCACGTCGACACGGGCACCAAAAGAAGTGAGCAGCGTTCTGAGTGCCTTCAGCCCGGTTGGTCCCGTTCCTTCGGGGTCGAGATACCCACCCTGCTTGCTGGGCGAACCTGCAATCAGCGCTACAACAACGAGTACGCCGACTACGGCAAACCAGGGAGCGAGCTGACGACGACGTGTTGCGCCGCGTGAACCGCCACTCATCTGCCCACCTCAGCAACGACACGTTCCGCCAGGTTTCGGAACCGCTCATTCTCCTCTGAACCCGTTGGGAGATCCCCGTACCATGCGTCGTCAAAAAGGTCGGAAGCCCCCGAGAAGTCTCCCGCCACCGTCGGCGCAGAACCTGCCAGGTCGGT
>CAYQFM010000092.1:7040-8781 GCA_964416735.1 uncultured Iamiaceae bacterium
GGCGGCGGCCGCGGCGGCGGCGCGGCGCAGGCGCCGCTCGCGGCGCCATTCGTTGAGGAAGAACCACACCATCATGATCGCAAAAGTGAGGCCGCCTGCGATCTCGAGGGGAATTCGATAGTCGGTGCGGTACTCGCCCGTGGTACGTCCCGGAATCGCACCCAACACGCCCCGTTCCACGAGGTCGCCCACCAGCGCTCGGTACCTGCACAGCAGCGCGTCCTTCCAATTGCCTTCTGCCTCGAGCCGCTCTGCTTCACTGCGCCACTGCGCCGACGTGCGCCGCTCCACCACCTCGAACGCCACACCGCTGGACGCCTCCGCCTTCGCCGTGGGCGAGGTCGCGCGCACAATGCGCCAAACCATCAACCCCACCAGGCCGAGGACAATGAGAATCACGATCCAGCCGATCACCGATGAGTTGTCGCCCGACACGAGCTTCTCGATCACGGCCCCGATCTTTTCGGACACCCAGTTGGTGATCTTCTGAGGAATCGACTCCGGCGGGGGCTGATATTCAGGGCGGGACAGGATTTCGGTTGCCCGCTCACTTGCCTCGGCCGGGGTTGGCTCGGGAACCGGAAGCGGATCTTGAGCCGAAACAGGAGCGGCGGTCATCGTCAGCCAAACCATGACCACCGTCATGACCAAGGTGATGACGCGTGCTGGAAAGCCAACCCCGTACCAACTCACTTGGCCAGAAGTCATCGGCACAGTAGTCATCGACCCCGCAGTCATCGACCCAGAATGCATCGACTCAGAATGCATCGACGGCTTCAATTTCGAGGTCAAGCCCTTCGGTCCGGATCCGCATGTCCATGTAAAGCAGCACCGAGGCCGAGACAAGCGCAGACGTTGTCACGAAGGAGACAAATGAGTAGGCAACCCCCAGGCTGATCCAGTTGAATGGCGAGGGGAGCGCAACCGCAATTGCCGTGGGCAGTAGGATGAGAATCTGTTGAAGCACGTATTCGACGAGGGTCACCAACGCCATGACACCGATGTTTCGCCAGAGACGACGTGAGATGAGTTGCCATGATCGCTTCGCGGCGGCGATCGGTCCGGCCCCTTCGGCAATCATCACAGGGGCGGTGAGCGAGAAGAGGGGCACCACGAAGACGAGACCCAGGTAACACGGAATCGCGGCGCCGACCTTTGCGATCAGCAACAGACTCCAGGCGGCCAGAATCGCCCACGTTCTCTTGAAGGTCGCCGAGAGTGCTTCCCCGGCACTCGGGTCTGCACCCAGGTACCACTGGGTCACCAGATGCGTCAGTGCGCCACCCAGAAAGAACACGGCAAGTGATGCGAGCAGCATTGCCAGGATCGACATCAGTAAATCGACATTGGTCATCGTGCTGCCGGATGATTCGGCCAACGCGTTCATCCCCGGCCTGGTGAATGCCGCCCCGATGTCGGCCAGGCCCGATCGAGACGCATACGCCGAGAACATCTGGACCGGCACGAGAATGGTCGCGGCAATGATCAGAACCGTCCGGGGTTTGGTCCGCACCACCGTGAATGACCCGTCGAGGATCTCCGTGACGGTCATCGGGCGCATCCGTACGGGCAGGCGAACCCGTCCCTTCCCGGAAATCGAACCCCCACCGGCAATGTTGGAAGCGGGCTGAGGATCCGTCAGTGTCGACGCGGGTTGTACCGCCGCCGCGTCAGGTGCAGCCCACGCTCCTGCTGAGGTTGGCTGCACAACGAAATTGGCGTTCGGCTCGGACGGGTCGGT
>CAYQFM010000093.1:0-8729 GCA_964416735.1 uncultured Iamiaceae bacterium
GACAGGAACATGAACTGCAACGAGAGCGGTCCCGACCTTCCTGGTCAGCAGAGCCAAATCCAGCCCGACGGCGGTTGCGAGTGGGATCAGGAGGATCAGACCCCAAGCACAGAGGGCGCCGGGAAGAGACGCTGGACGTCCTGTTGTTCCCCACGAGGCTGAAATGGCGATGACGGTTGCGGTGGGCCACGGTGGAAGTTGGCTGTCGGCGGATGCGTCCAAGGCGCTGAACGCCAAGAACGGCAGTAGGCATCCTGCGACCACGAGAATCGTTTCCGTGTCTGCAACCGCCAGCCACATTCCGGTGAGAGTTGTGACGATCATCAGCGATGTGACCCACGACGCGGCATACCGGAGCTTCTCCATGCCAAGGGCGGCTTCTGCGGTGACGATTCCTAGGAATGCAATCAATCCGTAGCTGACTTCGGCAGACGTGCTCGCAACAGCGATCACCGCTCCGGCAATTCCCAAGGTGGAGCCGATTGTCTTCTGAGATGGCGTGACTTCTGTGATCATGGAGCCGACGGCCGCGACTGCAACTCCCGTGAAGAGGCCGACGCCGCCTTGATTGTCGGCCAAGAGGATCAGGGCGGCAATTGGTGCAGCGAGGTGGCCAAAGTGCCATCGCCTGAGTGATGGGATTATGCGCAAGAGTGCCGTAACGACCAAGACAACGGATCCACCTGCAACCAGTCCCATCAGGAACTCGTTCATGTTGTAGGTGTCCATTGGCCCGGTGTAGTCCTTCCGGCGCTCAGAGATCCAGGCCGAGATCTGTGGTCTGACCTGGAACAACGTCTAAGCGTCGGTTGCGTTGGATGGCTCTGTCGATGACGCCTCCATGTCGATATGAATCAACGCGGCAAGGGCTCGGGTCATCTCGTCTCGGGTCTGGCATTCGGTGGTGTTCCGTACCTTGTCGATGTTGATGGGCGGAACAGGCACGTTGTAGATAAGCGGATGCGAGGAGCGAGTTTCAACCTCATCTTGCGCCAAGAGGACCTCGTGGAGTTTCTCGCCTGGACGAAGGCCGGTGTAAACGATCTCTATCGGGCGGGGCGACTGGGCAACCAGGCGGCGTGCGACGTCGTTGATGCGAACCGGTGTGCCCATATCAAGTACAAGTGCCTCTCCGTCCTTACCGATTGCCCCAGCCTGAATCACCAGTTGGACCGCTTCCTCTACGGTCATGAAGTACCTAGTGATGTCCGGGTGGGTGACGGTGATGGGGCCGCCTGCTTCAAGTTGCGCTCGAAATGCCGTGAGTACTGACCCTCGGCTGCCGAGGACGTTTCCGAATCGTACGCTCAGTAGCGTGCCGGGTGCGTTCTCGGCCTTCGCCGCTGTCAGGCGTTCGGCAATGCGTTTGGTGTAGCCGAGCACGCTGGTCGGATCTGCGGCTTTGTCGGTTGAGATGTTGACCAGGCGATCGACGCCGTGTGCGATAGCTGCTTCAAGCACGTTCTGCGTGCCTTCGACATTGGTCTTGTAGGCCTCGGACGGGTGCATTTCCAGCAGCGGAAGGTGTTTCAATGCCGCAGCGTGGAACACCACATCAGGACGGTGTTCATCGAAGACCTGGTGCATGCGGTCGAGGTCGCGGATGTCGGCCACGACCAGGTTGCGCGAATCGAGAAGCGCTCTACCCTCGATGCGCATCTGGATGGAGTGAAGGGCCGACTCATCGCGGTCGAGCATGACCAGTTCGGCGGGTGCAAACCTCGATATCTGGAGACATAGCTCTGATCCGATCGAACCACCGGCCCCGGTTACGAGCACCCGATGACCGGTGAGGTAACCGGCAATTGAATCGATATCCGTGTCGACCATGTGTCGACCGAGCAGGTCGCGTTCAGTGATCGACCGGACATCACCAACGCCGACACCCGATCCGAGCAACTCATCGAGTCTTGGGAGTGACTTGACCTCTAAGTCGGTCTCTAGAGCGATGCTCGAAAGTTCCCGTAGTAGTTCCGCTGGGGCGCTAGGCACGGCAATGATCAAGAGCTTTGCATTCAATTCGGTTGCGAGTCGTGCGATAGCGGTTCTATCGCCAAGGACGGGGACACCCTTGATATGTAGATTCCGCTTTGTCGGGTCGTCGTCGACTATGGCAACGGGTAGGTAGGGACTCTGAGGATTCCGCAGGATTGAGTTGATCAACTCAGCACCGCCCGCGCCAGCGCCGAAGATGAGCGCCGGTTCGGTCGACTCGACGGATGGGCGCATCGACTGTTCCAAGATGAGGCGCCATCCGTAGCGGATTGAGGCCATGAGGATCAGTGCGAGAATACCGCCGCCGATGGCGACCCCTGAGGGCACGAGGCGTCCGAACGTATACACGTTTGTTACGGCTAGAGCTGCTGTGACGAGAAGGGTGGTGCGTGCCAAGTGGGCAGTTTCGTCAAAGGTTCCGTAGCGCCAACGTCCGCGGTACAGGCCACTTACCATCCCCGTTACGATCTGGAACGCAGACGCCATCGCGATGATCACCAGGACTCCGTGGATGGTGAACGGTTCCCACGCCTTTGCATTCAACTTCAGGTCGAATCGAAAAGCCATCGTCAGTGGAATTGCGACAGCCCACGCGCCAATGTCGAGCAAAGTCTGGACAACCGTGCGATTGCGCTCGAGAAAGTGGCCAATCCCAGTCAGACGGCTGCGTCCACCGTCGCGGTCGGAATTCTGCGGTGGTGTCGAATCCACGTGCTTCTCTGTCCCCCGAGTGCCTCGAGTGTGGGCCACGGGATGCGAAACTTGGAGTGGATGCAACCCTTGATGACCCGACATGCCAATCAGCTGTTGCGTGGTGGAGCACACAACAAGAATTTCATTCTAGCGCTGAAGACATGACGTTGAGCGGATTGATCGGGGCTTTGTCAGCGGTTCGGGGTTTCGTGTTGTTCGGAGTCTTGCCCAGTGCGACTCAGTTGCAGAGGTAGAGTCTTCTCGTTCTTCATTCCACAAGAGGGTCGACCGCACCGGCACCGTGCACGTGACAGACAGCAATATCCGATATCGGGGACGCACCGATGCTGACCGTCGGGAGGCTCGGAGGTCTTCGGGTCGTCGTCGGCCGACCAGCCTGCTTGAGCGTCGAGAGGTAGTCGCTGTAGCTGTCGTCGCAGGAGTTGCTGTTGGATTTGCAGATTCGGCACCTACTGAAACCTTTCTCATGGATTATTTGATGAGGTTTGCGGTGGCCTTCGTCGTGACCTTGGCTGCATCGCGAGCCAAGCGATGGACCTGGTTGGCACTTGCTGGATTTTCAGTGGTTGGTTCAAGTGCGGGTTGGGACCTTGTGCCGGCGGCGGTGGCCGTAGCGATTGCAGTGGTCGGATCGCTGGTGGATCGACGGCGGATCAGCGGAGCGCTCGTGGCTGCCCTTGCGGTGCAGTCGCTGTTCAGGATGCCGGATATGGGCTTCCTCGGCTCATCAACCGCCTTTGGAGCAATTGCGGTGCTTCCGGTTCTTGTGTCCAGCTATATGCAGCTTGGAACAGTTGGACGAGGCCGCGTGTACAAGTCGGCCTTTGCTCTTCTCGGGGTTTGGATTGTCGGCAGTGCCGTGTTCGGTCTGGCCGTACTGCTTTCGTGGAACGCGGCAAATAATGGAGTCAATCTTGCCAAGGACGGGGTCTCGGCGGTTGGTGACTCCGATACCGCTCGGGCGGCGGACTTGTTCGCTGGAGCGGAGGCATCGTTGGAGCGTGCCAATTCGGTTGCCAACGCATGGTGGGTTGCGCCTGCGAAGTTGGTTCCGGTGGTCGCTCAACAGACCCGTGTCTTGGCAAGCGTCACCAGCGGAGGAGCAGAGCTCTCTGGTTCGGCGGGGAGAGCCGTTCGTGAGGCCGACGTGCAGTCGTTCCGCTATGAGTCGGGTGTGTTGGATCTTGCCGCGGTTGAAGCGGCCCAGGAACCTGCGCGCGACGTAGTTCGTCGACTTGACGCCGTGACCGCCGATCTCCGGGACGTTGCGAGCCCTTGGCTCCTGTCACCGGTTCGTTCCAAGCTCGACCGGCTCTCGGTCGAAGTGGACAATGCTTTGGGTCAGGCACGTATTGCTCAACTTGCCGTGGACAACTTGCCAGGGTTGATGGGTGCGGAGGGGCCGCGAAACTACATGGTGCTGTTCACTCAGCCAGCGGAAACGCGTGGCTTGGGTGGCTTTGTGGGGAGTTGGGCGACCCTGTCTGCCACCGATGGTCGACTGGAGTTGACGGGTTCTGGCCGTGCACGCGACATCAATGAGGCTCCCGGGCGCGAGGATAGGAGGCTCAGTGGCCCGGATGAGTACATCGAGCGATATGGGAAGTTCCAACCCGCACGCTATTTCCAAGATCTGACCTTCTCGCCGGACTTTCAAACGGTGGCAACGGTCGTTGCTGAAGTTGTCCCCCAGGCGGGAATGCAGCAACTCGATGGGGTCATTGCGGTGGATCCAACCGGTCTCGCGGCCTTGTTGGAGTTGACCGGTCCAATTCGTGTTCCGGAAACCCAGGTCACTCTCGATGCCGAAACAGCGGCAGACTTCCTGATGTCGGGGCAATACGCGGAATTTGGTGACGATGACACCGATGAAGGGGAGCGACGAGACGAACGGGAAGACTTCTTGGAGCGGGCCGGTCGCTTGACGTTCGAGAAACTCGTGGCCGGTAGCCTCCCATCGCCGCTCCGACTCGGAGAAGCCATCGGCCCGGCCGTGTCAGGCCGCCACATTATGTTCCAGAGTTTCCACGGAACCGAACAGGATCTTTTCAGGGCGCTCGGTTCCGGAGGTGAGATCGAACGGGCTTCAGGATCGGACTACCTGGGCTTGGTGACCCAGAACAAAGGAAACAGTAAAATTGATGTGTTCATGTACCGAGCGATCGACTACAGGGTTACCTTCGATCCGGCAACGGGCATGACCACCAGTAAGGCCACGATCACCTTACGGAACGACGCACCCAGCTCGGGGCTTCCCGAAGCGGTGATCGGAAGCAACGACCAAGGCCTACCGCCGGGGACCAACTCTATGTACCTGTCTCTGTACACGCCCCTCCGCTTGGGGGTAGCCACGGTTGACGGTGAGGAGGTCGAGTTCGAGTTCCAGCATGAGTTCGGGTACGCGGTGTACTCGCGTTTCGTCGAGATTCCACCCGGCGGCACTACAACCGTGGTGCTGGATCTCACTGGGAAACGCGATCCCGGACCGACCTACGACCTGACGGTTGCCAGCCAGCCAGTGCCAAATCCGGACCTTCTGACTGTTTCGGTACAACCCACCGCCGGCGCTTCTGTGGTTGGGGCGAACGGACTTGGAATCGTACGCGGCGGCATCAAAGCGGCGGGGTCGGCGACTCTCGACCGGGTTCGGCGCTTCGGGGTTGATTTCGTCTGGTGACCGACGTCAGGGGAGAGCGACTGGGAATCCACACGCCGCCGGACTGAACCACTAGACTCACTCTGTGCGTTGCGCCACACTTGAAGCGATGAATCCATCGCGAGATCTGCGGGGGTACGGCCCAGTGTTGAAACGACTGCTTGCGGCGGTTGGGGTTATGTCGATGATGCTTGCATTCATCGCATTGGCTCCAGATGCAAACGCGCAATACGTTCCGGGCCAGCCAGGGTTCATTATCGATCCGGACACAATGCCCGAAGGCGGCGGAACCGCTAACGCGTCGGGAGTCGGCTGTGAACCCGGATCGAACGCCGTATTCACGATAAACGGACAGTCGGTGGGAACCACGACTGCCAGTTCGGATCCAGATGGACGGTTCGCGACAGTCCTCCAGATTCCGTCGAGCTTGGGACCAGGCGAGTACACGGTTGTGGTGACATGCGGTTCGGTCACCATGACAAATGGCCTGACGATCACTGCAGTTCCCACGTCTACTCCATCACAGGGGGGGTCGTCGCTTCCCCGGACCGGTACCAACTCGATGATGCTGGTCAAGATTGGCTTGGCCCTTGGCGTGGTGGGTGGGCTGTTCGTGCTTGGTGCGCGAAAGAAGCGTGCCCGCGTCTGATTTTGCTGGGGCGTCGGGGTTTGATCCCGGCGTGTCGGGGTGACCACGCACTATCAGGTCTTAGGCGTAGCGACCGACGTGTCTCATGGTGAGATTCGCCGGGCCTTTCTGCGGCTCGCCAAAGAGCATCACCCGGATCGCCAGTCCATCAACTCGGTCGAACCTGCCGATCCTCTCGACCCTGCTGATCCAAGCATTGATCTCGATGCCTATGGCGACAGACGGTTGCCTAGTGCAATGCACGCGGTCAATGCTGCGTGGGAGGTGCTCGGCGATCCGGTCGCCAGACGGGATTACGACGCAAGCATCGGGTTGAGCTCCGCCGTTTTCCAGAAGGGTGGTGGCCCAGATGTCGGTGGTGTATCGGATGCTGTTGCAGCGGGTCGTGAATGCACGACGAGGCGACCGAACCCGACCCGAGGTGGTGCAGTTTCCGGTGATGTCGCTACTGGTGCTGCGGCTGATGACTCCGATGACCATGCAAGCCAGTGTGATTGCCCGTCAGGCGATGGCTGCGGGTATGTGCACGCCCCCTGGGACGTTGATGACGGGCATGACAGGTTGCCACCGCCCATCGAGAGGATAGACCGTGATCCCGATCGGGTGGGACTACGAATTGCGATGGCGGTGATTGGCTTGGTGTTGGTTGCCGCGATGGTGACCCTTGTTGTTGTCAACGCGCAAGGACGAGGGTCGGGAACGTCCTTCAGACACGGCGGCCCGCGTCAGGTGGGCGGAGTGACACCTGCAGTGGGCTCTGCGGCAGGGATGGTGGAAGGGTCCTGTGTTGTTCTTGCGTCCATTGACGGACGCATCACTCCGCTGGTGTCGGAATGCTCTCTGCATGGAGCGTTTCGCATCAACGCGATCGTGCCGATTGGAACCCCATGTGACTCCTCTTCCGCAGTTGCTGATATCCAAATTGAGCAAACGCGTCTCTGCCTCAACACCCCTTGACCCTGACCTGCTGCATACGCACGGCGTGTTTGCGCCCCATGCGTGTGGCCTGGCCAACCCATCGGGCGGTAGAGTCACCAGCCTGTACCCGGGCGATTAGCTCAGTTGGCTAGAGCGCTGCCTTCACACGGCAGAGGTCGTGGGTTCAAGTCCCCCATCGCCCACCCCGCAGAATGTGATGTTGTACTGGGGTTTCGTGGTCGGCTCCGCGCGGGCTCGGGTGAGCACTTTTGTGCGCACGGCAGAGGTCACTCCCCTTCTCCCTGTGTCTAGGTGGTTTCGACCGCTTTGATGGAGTGATCTCGCTCCATGGGGGGATGGCGATTGCGTTTGGCTGCGCTCCTCCTTTCCCGGTGCTCGCGAGTTTGGTTGCGGGCGATGCCAGCTGCGGGTAGAACGTGGCCACGCAAAGGGATCGCGCGTGCACGATGGGGGAGTGGGCGGTGGCCGGTCACGGTGGGGTGGAGACGCGACGGGATCCTCGTTGGGTGCCGCGCGTTCCCGTGTCTGCGGGCGTGGCAGCACTGCTTCTCCTCACGATCGGAGCATGCTCGTCGGACGATGGCGCCGCCTTCGGTGCACCCGTGTCCGCCGGTGACGCTGGCGTTGGTCTTCAAGTGCGCGGTCAACCTGCGAGTGGCGGCGTGTTGACGATCGATGAGGTCCGTGTGTCAGCGCCTGGCGGGTTCGCTGTTGTCTATGCCGATGGCGAAGGCGCGCCCGGCGTTCCCATCGGACACTCGGACCTGATCGCAGGCTCGGGTCGGAACGTGGCGGTGCGGCTCGACGAGCCGGTGGCGTCGCTGGCGAAGGTGCATGTCATCGTGCATTCGGACACGGTCGCTGATGGCGAGTTCGACATTGAGCGCGATCTGCCCGCCGAGGTTGGCGGTTCCGTTGTGGTCGCGTCGGTTGAGATTGGGAGTGAGGGGTGAGGTGATGACGGCTCGCGATCGGATCGTGAGGGGCAACTCGGCTTCGGGCCGAGCTCGTCGGACGGTGGGGGCGACCGGTTGGCTGCTGGTGGTGCTTGCGGTCGTGTTGGCGATGGCGGGCCTGCCCGTTGTCGCGGTCCCGGTTTCGGCGCAGGTCGACCCTCCGCCGGGGGGACCGGCCCTGTATGACGAGGAGGTGCTCGCCGACGGACCGGTCGCGTACTACCGGCTTGGTGAGTCCTCGATGTCATCTGCGGCTGTGGATGCTTCGGGCAACGGCCAGGATGGCGCGTTCGGTGCCGGGGTGACGGCCGGCGTCGGTGGGGCGTTGTTGGACGATCCCGACACTGCGATCGAGTCGTCGACGACAGCTTGGGCGATGACTGCGCCTGATCTGACGTTGCCGGTTGGCAACGAACCCCGAACTGTCGAGTTCTGGTCGACGTCGCAGCACGACAACTCATGGTTGGTGCAGTACGGGAACCGGCTCGGGCTCTACATCGAGAACCCGGATCAGATCCGGGTCTATTTCGGTCCGGGCAGCGCCGACTACTACGTGGCACAGCTTCCTCACAGCTTCTTCGACGGCAGCTGGCACCACTGGGCACTGAGCTCAGACGCAGACCAACGCGTCGCGCTGTACCTCGACGGCCAGGAGGTGTGGTCACGGGACGACGTGACGATCAACCAGGTTCTCGGGACCGGCCTGCTGGTCGGCCAGGCGACAGGCGCCTACGACGAGGTCGCCGTCTACGACAAGGCGCTGGGTGCCGACAGGCTCGCCATCCACTGGGCCCGCGGCCTGTCCCGACGAGCCGAGGAC
>CAYQFM010000094.1:0-8553 GCA_964416735.1 uncultured Iamiaceae bacterium
CCTCGTGAACGCTGCTTTCGGGCGCGCGGGGGTTGTGCTGGGTTTGGCGTCAGCGTTGCTCGGAATGATCGTTGTCGCCGTCGGCTTGATCCAACGCAAGCCTCGACTTGTCCGAACAGCGACCATCTACTCGGTTCTCACCCTTGTCGGGGGGTTGATCGCGTTCGTGGCAATGGAGCGGGCGCTGATCACTAGGGATTTCACAGTTCAGTACGTGGCCGACAACGGATCGAGCCACACTCCGGCGCTGTACAACTTCGCAACTCTCTGGGGCGCCCTCGAGGGGTCGATCATCCTCTGGACGGTCATCCTCGCCGGCTACACGACGGCTGTGGTCGTGCGTTTCCGCAGGCGTCTCGATGATCCGCTGGTTGGCTGGGCGATGGTGACGATGCTCGCCTGTTGCGTGTTCTTCTTCTACATGTTGCTGGGTCCGGCCAATCCGTTCCGCAGTTTCAACCCGCCTCTCGGTTTCGACGGTCCGGGGCCCAACCCGCTCCTTCAGAACCATCCGCTCATGGCATTCCACCCGCCACTTCTCTACCTCGGCTATGTGGGTTTCACGGTGCCCTTTGCGTTCGGGGTCGGTGCACTGGCCACCGGACGGCTCGATGACGGGTGGTTGACCGACACCAGGCGATGGACGTTGGTCGCCTGGGCTGCGCTGACGGCTGGAATCATCGCGGGGGCGTGGTGGTCATATGAGGTGTTGGGCTGGGGCGGATACTGGGCGTGGGACCCGGTGGAGAACGCATCGTTTCTTCCGTGGTTGACCGGGACGGCGTTTCTCCACTCCGCAATGGTCCAGGAGCGTCGTTCGATGTTGCGCGTCTGGAACCTCTCGCTCGCGGCAGCCACCTTCGCTCTCACGATTCTCGGCACGTTCATCACACGCTCAGGAGTGCTCGAGTCGGTGCATGCTTTCACCGAGTCCGATGTGGGTCCGGCGATCCTCTCCTTCTTTGCGTTTATCCTTGTGGTTTCGGTCGTGTTGATCGGCTGGCGCGGCGATCGACTGCGCGCCCCCGGGCACATCGATTCTCCCGTGTCGCGCGAAGCGATGTTCCTTGCCACGAACGTCGCATTTGCGGCGTTCACCTTCATCGTGCTGCTGGGAACAGTCTTCCCTCTGCTGATCGAGGCGCTGAACGACAAGCGCACCTCGGTCGGCGTTCCGTACTTCAACAGGATGACAACGCCAATCGGGTTGATGCTCTTGTTCCTCATGGCAATTGCTCCCGTGCTCACTTGGCGAAAGACCAGCGGTGAGTTACTTCGAAGTCGACTGCTTGTGCCCGCTTGGATCGGGGCCGCTGCTCTGGTGTTCGCGGTGCTCGTCGGCGCAAGCGGTTTCAAGACCCTCGTCGCATTCGGTCTGGCCGGTTTCGCCGGCGGGTCTGCTGCGCACAAATTGGTCCAACGGGTGCAGAAGCGTGGGGTAGGGGGCCTGCTCGGACGCGGTGGCGGCGGCATGGTGGTGCACCTGGGAGTGGTCATGATCGCCCTCGCTCTGGCCTCGAGTCAGAGCTACGTACGGCAGGCGGAGCTCACGTTGGAGGTCGGGCAGACGGCCGAGTTTGCCGGTCACGAACTGACCTACCTGGGCAAACACGTGAAGTTGGAGGACTCGCGCACCGTTACCCAGGCGTTGGTGAAGATCGACGGAACCGGTCCATGGGCACCGGCGCTGACCCGCTTCCAATTCGGAAGCCAGGTGGTCGGAACCCCGTCTGTAAAATCCACCCCGTTGTCCGATGTGGCTCTAACGCTGTTGGCCGTGCCGGAAAGCGATGACGCCCCCGCGACCATCAGGGTGACAGTCCAGCCTCTGGTCATGTGGCTCTGGCTCGGTGGTGGCGTCATGGTCATGGGCACAGCGCTGGCGCTGGTTCCAGCACCCAAACGCCGACGTGGTGGTTCAGAATCCAAATCCGCCGGAACCCGACAGGGCGAATCCTCGACGGGTCCGGTGGCGACAGGCTCAGCGGCGACGACTTCAGCGGCGACGAGCACTGTGGAGTCTGTGTGAGTTCTGAGGGTCGTAACACCACACGGATTGTCACGGTGATCGTCGGACTTGCACTTCTGGCGTTCGTGGTGTTGTTGGCAACCCAGATCGGAAAGCCCCGGGATTCGATTTCGACCCGCTTGTTGGGGACACAGGTTCCTGCGGTTGTCGGCGAAACTGCTGACGGATCGCAGTTCGATATCGCTGATCACCGCGGTCAGTGGTTGGTTGTGAATTTCTTCGCCACGTGGTGTGTTCCGTGCCGTGTCGAACACCCGGAACTGGTGCGGTTCAGTGAGGAACACAAAGCCACCGGTGACGCCCAGGTCGTCAGCATTGCTTTCCAGGATGATGCCGACGCGATTCAGCAGTTCTTCGATCGCAATGGCGGCGACTGGCCGGTGATCGTGGGCGATACCGGACGAATGGCTCTTGATTTCGGCGTTACCGGTGTTCCGGAGTCTTTCGTGGTGAACCCTGAAGGAATCATCGTGGCGAAGTTCGAAGGGGTGACAGCAGCCGGGTTGAACCAGGCGATTGCGAACTCGGGTGGTGGTTCGTGACCGAGCGTGCCGACTCTGGCGCCGGTTCGGGTTCGGGCTCCGATGTCAGTTCGGGTTCCGATGCTGGTTCGGCCGCCGGTCGTGCATTCTCATTTCCCCAGTTCAGGATTTGGGCGCAGTGGGCATCGCTGGCGGTGGTAGTGATACTCGCACTCGTCGTCGGCTCGATGCGTGACTCGGGCACAAGTAATGACGCCGAACGTGTGACCGCGATTTCACGCACCATCAAGTGTCCGACATGCCAGGGTGAATCGGTTGCGGACTCTGATGCTGGGCCTTCGCGGGAGATCCGCCGGGATATCGCCGAGCGGGTGCAACGGGGTGAAACCGACGATCAGATCCGCTCCTATTACGCGGATCGTTACGGAGACGAGATCCTGCTCACACCCCCCCGCAGTGGTGTCGGATCGCTCGTCTGGGTGATTCCCGTGGTGGTTGTCCTCGGCGCTGCTGCTGCTCTGGCAGTTGTGTTTCGTGGGCTACGCAAACAGAAGCGCCTCGAGGCCACCGATGAGGATCGCGCGCTGGTGGAACAGGCTCTGCGGGAGCGCAAGGAAGACTCGCAGTGAGCCCCGATCCGTCGACCGGAGGCACCGCCGCGCGACGTGCCGCTCGTGAGCGGGCAACAGGACACGGCGGGTCGAATGCCAGCTCGTCGAGTGCCGATCGGTCGAATCGGTCGAATCGCTCGGATCGGTCGGGCGCCAGCCGATCGGGACCCGGTGCCAGCAGCCCGTCCGCTTCTGGGCGAAGTGGAGAGCGCTCGACGCATCAGGTGGCCGGAGTTGACGATGAACTCCGTGAACTCGAAGAGAAGCGGACATTCCTGCTGTCGTCGATTGATGACCTGAGAGCCCAACATGACAAAGGTGAAGTATCCGATGAGGACTTCGAAGAACTGCTGAGCGACTACACGGCGCGTGCGGCCGAGGTGATCAGGGCCATCGAGTCACCAACCCAGTCGAAGCACGGGTCTGACCACGGGTCGAACTATGGGTCGAAGCGTCAGGATGGAGCGCCCGATCGACGTCGGGTTGGCACCACGTTGCTGTTCGGTTTGGCTGTGGTGGTGGTGGCTGTGTTCTCCGGCGTCATGGTTGCCCGATCATCGGGAACCATTCCGGCAGACACGAGTGTTTCCAGCATGGGCACCGGTGCAATGACCGCTACGGGTGCCGGTGGCGAATCGACCGGGCAGGTCGGAAGCCTCATGGCAACAGCACAGGGAAAGATCGCCGAGGCACAGAGCAAATTGCAAGCCGGTGATCCCAAGGCAGCCGCTACTGCGTTTCAGGATGCACTCAGGGCCTTCGACTCGATCCTTGCCATCGAGCCGGACAACGCCGAGGCCATGACCTATCGCGGCTGGCTCTTGCACAATCTGGCTCTTCAGGCGGATGAAGCTACAGCTAGCGAACTGGATGCTGACGCGCTGGAATGGTTGAACCGGGCGGTTGCCGCCGATGGTGGTTACCCGGATGCCCGGGTGTTTCGAGCGATTCTCCTCGACGCTGCGGGACGCCCCGACGAGGCTCTTGCCGATCTCGACGCGATCGACATGTCCACGGTCTCACCCGCTATGACCCAGATGATCGAGACTCGACGAACCTCGATAGAGGCGCAGTTGAATCAATCCTCGCCTACCACGGTTGTCGGCGGGTGTACGTAGGTCCCACGCACCGGGCTTCCCTCCACGGTGTCGAGAATCCAGACGGACCCCTTCTGGGCGATCTTCGGGTCATCGGTGTGCATTCCCTTGATGGTCAGACGCCGGATCACCTGAGGTATCACGTCACCATGGCTGGAGACGATCACGTTGTCCGACGCCCAGCGATCGAGCAATCGGATCACCTCGTCAGGGTCGCCACCTTCGAACAACTTCGAATCGATCTCCACGGGAATATCAAGTGCCGTCGCGAGGTCGGCGACGGTCTGTACGCAACGCAGCGCAGGGCTGGAGATGATCCTGGTTATAGGTTCACCACGCAGGAGGCTGGTCAACGCAGCCGTCTGGCCGATGCCCTTCTTCGAAAGGGGTCGGTTCGTATCGTCGCTGTCCCATCTCGCCCTCGACCCTGCGTGGGCGTGACGGATCAGAAATACCGGCACGGTCGCCGAGTGTAGTTGTGAGCCAGTCGTCGGGATGAGGTCATGTGCTCGATGACAGTTGGACCATGTCATTTGGACTATGCCGTTTGAACCATCCGACAACCGGTTACGGCTACCATCACCGCCGATGGCTCTCGATTCAGGTGGCGAGTTGGAGGTCGATGTCCTCGTTGTCGGCGGGGGCATTCAGGGTGTCTATGTCGCCGCTGCGCTGAGCCAGCGCTATTCGGTGTGCCTCGTCGAAGATCCCAACCTCCCACCCGAGACCCTCGATTCCGCGGGTCTCATCTCGGCCGGATACGACGGTAATGATCCGAATCGAATCCAGCCCGCGCGACGTGCTGCGGGTTACTGGCGTATGTGGTCAGAGATGAACGGCGTGCCCTGCGCTCCAGAGCCGACGGTGTATCTGGTTCCAGAACACGAAGGACTGTCTCGTCCCCGGATGTGGGATGACGCCATGTTGACCTATCGCACTGCTGAGGATCTGCCCGCAGTGTTCGAAGGTGGCTCACTTGCCGGCGGTTCGGCATATCTGCTCGATGATGATGTCGTCTTTGATCCCGCTGTCCTATTGGCGGCGATGCGAGCCGATCTCTCGGGTCGTTGCATCAGCGGCAGAGTGGAACGTTGCGATCTCGTCGCCGACGAGTACATCGACCACGTCGAGGTTGCCGTGGGCGATGAAACCCTGTCGATCGTCGCACGGTCGATTGTGTTCGCTGCCGGTGTCGGCAATGCGGACCTGCTGGGGATGGTGGCCAAGCGTTTCGGAGAAGTGACCCGTCGTCGCGAAGCGCAGGAGGCGGCACGGACCAGCCAGGCCGTTCAACTCGTTGCCGTGGTGTGCGCACGTGGGGAAGGGCTTCCCGAGGTGTCGGGGTGGTTCGGGGATCTGTCGATTGTGTCGCACACGGCAGGGGATTCGGATGAAACCGTCTGGCTTGTCTCGCTGCCATCTGATGACAGGCTCACCACCGTTGGCCCACAGGATCTGCGCTTTGATCCACCTTCGGAGTTGGAGGGGGTCAAGGCGGTCCTCGACCGCTTGGTGGCTGTGGCGCCCGGATTGGTCGAGCTAAGATCTTCGCTCGAGTGGGGAACCTATACGGCGAGGCGCACCCAGCATCCGAGCCTGGCGGTACCTGATTCCTCATCGGTGGCTCGACCGGTGCCCGCCAAGATCGAGACCCTCGGCCTCGATGCGCTGGTCGCACTGTGGCCGTCGCAACTGGGCTATTCGATGGTGCTCGGAGACGTGGTGGTGGAACGAATAGAAAAAGCATTGGGTGATCCGGGTGACTTCGATGAGGATCTCGACCTGACAGAGGCATTTGTTTCCGCAGAGTCGTTGGTCACCCGCTGGGAGCGACCCGACTTCGTATGGTCAGACTGGAATGCGTTCTCGAACCTGACCTGATGTCGCGGTGCTAAGAACCCTGAGTGATTCAGCCGGTGGAGACACGTCACGGGATCTGGCTCATGGTCGAAATGTCGGTTGAGCAGATCAACGAACGCTGCCGTCAGTTGTCGCCATCGGCCGCCAATCACCGCAGCGTTCATTGACCGACCGATAGAAGACCGTTACTGTCGAGCCAGAGGTTGGTTGGGGCAGGTTTGCTGCCGTTGGCTGGGCGGTTTGGCTTCCTTCGGATGTTGGATACCAATCTCGCCTAGGAGTATCTCCGGGGGCAATGAGCGCCGATCATTGACTTGAATCGGGGTCACAGGAGATGTAAGGCGAGACTGAACAAACTTCAGAGGTGGCGGGAATGCCACTTTCGCTCTTTTCCCCACGCGGAGTCATCTCGGCTACCGGGAGGGTGGTCTTGGATCGGGATGCCCGTCGCCGGATCGTCTCGGTTGTTGCGGCGCTGGGGGCACTCCTTTCGACTGTCGCGTTTTCACTCGGAGTCGATGTTCGTTCCGCTGCTGCCGACGAAAAGACTTCCACCGCAAGTGTGTCCGGGGAGTTCCATCCGATACTCCCGGTGCGACTTGTCGACTCACGTCCGGACTCCACTGCAGGTCCGTTCTCAACGCCATGGAGCGCCAATACGCAACGCCAGATCACCGTGGCCGGAGTCGCGGGTGTTCCAGCGGATGCTGAAGCCGTAGTGCTGAATGTAACCGGGGTCTCGCCGAGTGCGCCTACGTATCTGACGGTGTGGCCGAGCGGCGAACCTCGCCCGGTCGCATCAAATCTGAACCTGCCGGTCGGCGACACCCGCGCGAACCTGGTCATGGCCAAGTTGGGCGTAGGCGGTCAGATCTCGATTTTCAACCATCTGGGTTCGGTCAATGTTGTGGTTGACGTCGTCGGCTGGTATGGGCCGGGCGATGGCTCGGCATACACAGCCATCAATCCCACGCGGATCTGGGATACCCGGTCGGGTCCTGGGGTCAAGGGACGCGTCGGCCAAGGAGCGACAAAGAGTCTCGTGGTGGCGGGCAGCGGTGAGGTGCCTGCCGATGCAACGGCCGTCGTGATGAACGTGACGGCCATCAACGCAACACTCCCCACCTACGTGACCGTTTGGCCGGGCGGTGAGGCAAAGCCATACACCTCAAACCTGAACCTGCCATGGGGCGATACCCGCCCGAACCTTGTCGTTGCACAGATAGGCGATGAGGGAAGGGTCTCGTTCTACAACAACCTCGGTTCAGTGGACCTCGCTGTTGACGTGGTGGGATATTTCGCGCCCTCCGGAGACCGGTTTAATGGAATGACGCCTGTACGTCTATGGGATTCGCGCAGCGGGGTTGGGCCCCAGGGCCGACTTGGTGAATCGAGGGCCGCGACGATCCCTGTTGTCGGTGTCAATGGGGTTCCCGCTGAAGCGACGGCTGTGGCGCTCAATGTCACCGGTGTGGATGCCTCTTGGCCCACCTACATGACTGTCTGGCCGTCAATGTCTCCACGAGCGACGGTGTCGAACCTGAACCTGAATCGTGGGGCTACGGTTCCAAATCTTGTGGTGGCCAAGGTCGGCCCAGATGGAAGCGTCTCCGTATTCAATCTTGCTGGTGACGTGCACGTAGTCGTGGACATCGTCGGGTGGTTTGCTCCCGGTGACGACCCTGACGGTACGACTACAACCACAGAACCCAGCACGACCACATCAACCGAACCCGACTCGACTACCTCAACCACCATTCCGGGTGATGACGGTGGCTCATGGCGTTTCGACCCAGCGACGATGGTGATGCAACCGGGATCGACCGCCGAGGTGCGCCTCGTGCACTCGGATGACAACGGAGTTGATGACAACGCTGTGCCAGTGTCACCAACGGTTGCGTTTTCCAAACCTGGCGTGGTGTCGATGCAGTCGCTCGGCGACGGACGGTTCTCCGTGACAGCGGGTACGGAATTCGACTCGGTTGTCGTGGGTGGATGGGTTGCGGGAATGCCCTCGGCAACGCCGTTGACGATCGCCGTGGCTGAACCCGCCCCGGGCGTCAAGGCACTGAATGACTCGATGCTCGTGTTCCCACAGGTTGGTCGTGCTGGAGTGATCACTGAACCAGATCTTGATGCTCCCTACTACAGCGAGACCGGTGTCGGCCCGTTCAGTTGGGATGAGATCAAGGCGATTCTCCAGACCCCTGCGGGTACGTCGATTGACGATGCACCGGTGGAGAACCAATTCCCACTTGTCGTGCTCGACACGAACTGGGTGGTCGGTGATCTCATCTACTCGACGGGCGACGCGAACATTCTCGGCGAACTTGTCTCGGCGCATTCCGAGGTTGTTGATGGTCACACGCTGACGTTGTTCGCTCTCGAGTTGCGCGATCCGGCAACTATCTTCGAGAACTTCTCGGTCTCTGTCACCTCCGAGGCGCTCGACTCGGTTGGCGTGTCGCTGTTGG